>CAJXPI010000086.1 GCA_913057875.1 uncultured Flavobacteriales bacterium | reverse complement strand
TACACAGAGTAGATCGTCGGCAGCGTCAGATGTGTATAAGAGACAGTTCTTACACTCTTTTTTAGGTTCTTCTTTTTGGTCATCCGAGGTTTCAACTTTTGCTTTCTCTGCTGAATCTGCAGATTTATGCTCATTATCACAAGAAGTTAAAAACATTCCAGTAGCAAAAAGAGTTCCCAGTAATAAAGAGTTTAGTACGTTAAATTTCATTTTATAGGTTTTATTATCGTTCATCGGTAAATTTAGGATTATTGGTTTGAATTAAATGATTTTTTTTTAGTTTTCCATTTCAAAACAAAGAGCCGAAAACAACTAACAAACATGAAAAGAATACTATACATTTTACTGCTATTAGTTACAGGAAATTCACTTTACGCTCAAGATACTATTTCGTTTATTAACGGAGATCAAATTATTGGTGAGTTGAAGTCTATGGATAAGGGAGTTCTGCAATTTGAAACGGATTATAGCGACTCTGATTTTAAAATAGAGTGGGGTGGAGTTAGGAATTTAGCTACTTCCACTGTCTTTTTAATAACTCTCTCCTCTGGAGAAAGACTTTCTGGATCAATTGATTCGGGTGATTCTACGGGGCTTCATTTACAAACGGAGGAAGGAAAAAGAACGGTGAGCAATGATGATATTGTTTACTTAAAATCTATTGAAGATGGCTTTTGGAGTCAGTTGTATGCCAATGTGGATGTGGGTTTTAGTTTGACAAAGTCAAAAAACCTTAGGCAAATTAATGGATCTGCTGGAATTGGATATTTGGGAGAAACTTGGTCTTGGGATGCCCGTTTGAATACCCTGTTTTCAAGTCAAGATTCTATTGAAGATACCCGAAGAACAGACGGAATTGTCTCGGCAAATATTTTTCTGCCTAAAGATTGGTTTGTGGTTGGAGCGGTTGATTTCCTATCTAATACAGAACAGTTGCTAGATTTAAGAACCAACACCCGAGTGGGTCTGGGTTATTACATCGTCCATAAAAACTCATGGTATTGGAATTTTGCTACCGGGTGTGCTTTTGTAAATGAGGAATACAGTAATGGAGAAACATCACTTCAATCAATGGAGGGGTTTATTGGAACAGAGTTAAACTTGTTTAACATGGGAGATTTCAACCTCTTTACGAAAATTACTGCGTATCCAGGTATTACGGAGCAAGGTCGTTTTAGAACGGATTTTAAAATGGATTTAAAGTATGATTTACCTATGGACTTTTATGTAAAAGGTGGATTTACGGTCAATTATGATAATCAACCAACAGCTGGAGCTCCTCAAACAGATTACGTATTGAATACTGGATTGGGTTGGGAATGGTAAAATTCCACCAAAGCAGAATAAAAAGAAAGCCAACTAACTTTAGTTGGCTTTTTTTATGCTTTCAAAAATTAATTGAGGGTGCTTTGCGTTAATCCATTGGTAAGAATCATCTCTTCTAAACCACGTTAGCTGTCTTTTGGCATATCGTCTTGAGTTGCGTTTTATTAGCTCAATGGCAGTGTCTAAATCGCTCTTTTCATCTAGGTAAGCAAACATCTCTTTATAACCTACCGTATTCAAAGAATTAAGATTTCTATACTTAGTTACACTTCGAACCTCATTTTCTAATCCAGATTGTATCATTAAATCAACTCGCTTATTAATTCGGTCATACAAGATTTCTCTTGGCCAGTCTAAAACGAATTTTAATACTTTAAACGGGCGTTTTTCTTTCTGCCCTTTACGCAATTCGGTATAAGATTTTTCGGAACTTTCTAATATTTCCAAGGCTCTAATTACACGTTGAGGATTAGCTAAATCCACCTCTTTCGCATATTCGGGATCCAGGGATTCTAATCTGGCTACTAATGGAGCTAATCCTTGGATTTCAAACCCACTTCTTAAACGGTTTCTTGTTTCTTCAGAAATCGTGGGCATATTATCAAAACCCTTGGTAATTGCATCTATAAAAAGACCAGAACCACCGGTTAGAATAACGTAATCGTGATTTTCAAAAATTTTTTGAATTACTGGAAGCGCAAGTCTTTCAAATTTTCCGGCATTAATTTCTTCCGTTACGGAATGAGAATCCACAAAATGATGCGGAATTCCATCCATTTCTTCCAAAGAAGGTTTAGCCGTTCCAATGCACATTTCCTTATAAAATTGCCTTGAATCACACGAAACAATTTCTGTTTCAAGTTTTTTTGCTAAATCAACACTGACCGCAGTTTTTCCGCAAGCAGTGGGGCCGGTGATGACAATGAGGTTTTTCAACTTTTAGTAAGAAGGGTATTCATCATTACCAAAGTCGCTGAAGCTTCCAAATTCATCGTCCTCTTCATCATCCTCTTCTCCTCCAATTTTTTCTGATTTCATGGCGCCAAATAAATCTTCTGCCGATTTTGAGTCTTGAGAAGGAGCATCACCTACGGAAAGAAGAATAGCAGGGTAGTTGGTCTCCGCTTCCTTAGTTCCTAAAGAAACTACTTCCACAAAAAATGTCCACATGACTAGAAAGTCAAATATGTATAACATCTTGTTTTCCGATTTGGTAAGGATATCTTTCAACTGAAGGTCTTTCATTAAACGAACTTTTTGTTTTTCATCCATACTCATGTCCATTAACATGATTTCATTTCCCCGTTCCCACGTGTCATCCGATTCATAGAAGGAAGCCATTTGAGAATTATCAAAATTGAATGCATTTTGAATAGCAATATGGAAATCTTCAAATGTGGCATTTGAAAGCATTTCAATGTCTCTGAAAACGTTGTTGTCTCCTTCCGTATCTATTAATACACGTAATCGAATAGTTTGACTCATAACTATGGTATTGGATTGCAAAAATATTAATGATTTACGGCAACTAGGCCTAATTCGTTGCCTAATTTGTACATTAATTCTAAAGCTTCTTCTTTATCGTTTTTAATATCACCATCTAAAATGGCATCCTTGATTTTTGTTTTGATTACTCCAATTTCACGACATGGAGTAAGGTTAAAGGTCTTCATAATTTCATCTCCATCAATAGGAGGTTGAAAATTTGCAATTTGATCCCTTTCCTCTACCTCTTTCATTTTTTTGCGAACGCGCACAAAATTTTGACGATATTTACGTACCCGAGCAGGGTTTTTAGACGTAATATCTGCATCACAAAGGATCATTAAATCATCAATGTCATTACCCGCGTCAAACAACAAGCGTCTAACCCCAGAATCAGAAACATGGTCATTAACTAGGGCAATAGGTCTGGAACTTAAATAAACCATTTTCTTTACATATTTCAACTTGCTATCTAGAGGCAATTTTAAACGTGTAAAAATTTTGGTGATCATTTTCGCTCCAACTGCTTCGTGGCCATGAAAAGTAAAGCCAATTTTCTTATTGAATTTTTTTGTAGGAGCCTTGCCAATATCATGAAATAATGCGGCATAACGCAGCCAAACATTATTTGTGCTTTGTGCAATATTATCTACAACTTCTAGCGTATGATAGAAGTTCTCTTTGTGCGTCTGACCATCTTCTTCCGAAACACCTTTTAAAGCAGTTAATTCCGGCATTAGAATTTTCAAGAGACCGGTTTTCTCCATTAGAATCAATCCAATAGAAGGTTGAGGAGAAAGCATAATTTTCTCCATTTCAACAACAATACGCTCTTTTGAAACAATCTTGATCCTATCTTTCTGTGATGCAATGGCCTGGAATGAGCTTTTTTCAATTTGAAAGTTAAACTGACTTGCAAATCGAATTGCACGCATCATACGTAATGGGTCATCACTGAATGTTGTAACAGGATCTAGTGGTGTGCGAAGAATTCCATTTTTCAAATCTTCAATTCCATTAAATGGATCTAATAATTTTCCCATTTCAGGACCTGCAAGTCCAATGGAAAGAGTGTTAATGGTGAAATCTCTTCGTTTTTGGTCATCTTCAATAGACCCGGGTTCTATCTCAGGTTTTCTTGAGTTTTTAGAATAACTTTCTTTACGGGCTCCAACAAATTCGTATTCAATCTCTTTAGATTTAACCATTGCCGTTCCAAAATTTTTGAAAATGCTAATTTTGGGATTACCTAAAATTTCAGATGTTTTCTTAGCCAGTTCTATGCCACTTTGAGAGGTAACAATATCTACGTCTTTACTGGAACGGTTTAAAAATTGATCACGCACCCAGCCGCCAATTACATAGGCATCACTATTAAGTTCTTTGCCTGCGTTGACCACAGGCATAAAAAGTGGATGTGCCGCAACGATTTGGTCAATGTTGGCTTCTTTTAATAATGCCAATTCATTTTCGTCAAACTGGTAGTAAAATTTGCTTTTGCTCATGTGTTAAAATAACGCGGCAAATTTAAGGAAACGGATTTGTTTAAAAGTGATAAAACTGGAAGTTTGACTAAATTCTAAAAACAGAATTTAGGGCATAAAAAAAGAGGAGTAACAAGCTCCTCTTTTGAACCTAACAAACTAAACCATTGAAAATTAATCTATCAAACCCCTAAAACGTAAAATTTGATTAATTCCTATTGGTAATTGCTCTACAAATAACGCTCATCTTTTTCGTTTTAGTTTTAAATAAACGGTCAATTCTTTTAAACATTTGGTATCATTTGTGTTTTAATATTCTGTGAAATTGTCTTCTATATTTTGTTATTGGTTAATTTTGAAAAATTTTATTTTGACCAGCAGCCTGTAATTGCCGGATTTGTTTATTGAAATTCTGTTTGGGTTGAAAACGGAGGGACAGTCCTTTAATTTGACTCGATTATTAGGTTTATAAATCGTCTAATTCAACTTCGGTATACTCCTCTAAGCAATTCACAAAAAAGGAATGAATTTCAACACTTTCCTTATGAGCAATTTTCTTTCCAGATTTTCCTAAATAATATATGACAAGGAACATCAAAGCACTTATTGGAAGCAACCAATATGCATAGGGAGTCGTTTCCATGCTCCATTGTCCGGTACCAATAATTAAGCCTACTATACCTGCAAACCCTGCTACCGAATTAAAGAACATGAAGATTGTCCAAACGTTAGGTCGTGGACCTACTAAACCTCTAATTAAGGTTTGTTCTTTATACACTTCAATATTGATATCAATTTGGGGTGACCAAAAGTCTCTTACTTTTTCAGGGTAATCCAGTACCATGTGATATTTTAATACCGAACCGTAAAAACCTTTTGGGTTGTTCTCCTTCATTTGACTTTTTACCTTCTTAACTAAATGATCGGGAGAATAGGGAACTAAATAACGAAATCTTGGTCTTAAAACATCTGCCATGAATCTGCTATTTATCCGCCAGGGTAAAGTTGGAGTAATTTCCGTAAAGGTTTTCTATGCGTGCTACATAATTATGCGCTTCAATTCCTCTACAATATCCATGACGAACTACATTATCTCTGAAATAATTAGATCGAGAGAGCTTTACAATCATATCCGCTACATGTCCATCCCATCTATTAGGATCCAACCCATATTTAGTAGCTAGGCGCTGAGCATCAAAAACGTGTCCCTTACCTATATTGTATGAGGCTAAAGAAAATTTTATCGCCTCTAAAGAGTCTGGTATTTCCGTGATCCAATAATTGTATAGGATTCCATTTAGTTTGACCCCTGTTCTGATATTGAGGTGAGGGTCGTAAATGTTGGTGTAATTTGAAGTTAATCCCCTAGCCGTTGCGGGCATTATTTGCATTAATCCCTGAGCCCCCGCCCAAGAGGTTTTTTGAGGTTCGAAACCCGACTCTACGGAAATTTGAGCGGCAATTAATTTCCAATCCCAATTGATTTTTGAGGCCTCCGTCTTAATTATTTCATCGTATGGCGAAATTTTGCCATTTTCAATATTGTAGGAGCTCTTCACCTTAGTGGCCATAGATTTATTGTGCTTGAAGTATTTATTGTACACAACGGCTCCAAATTGCCCATGCACATTCTTATTGATCCACGCATTTAAGGTGTCTTCTAATGAATTTGAGTTTTTAGGAATAGCCCAGGCAATATTTTGATTAAAACTTACGGGTGTTTCGGTATCTAAATTAGGAAAGTAGCGTAGAAAGAATTTGGCGGTATACTCATCTGTAACTGCGTATTTCACTTTTCCAGTGCTTATTAAGGTCATTATACTGTCCATATCAATTTCACCATCATAAGTAACAATGTGAATGGAATCGCCAATTTCTTCCTGTAGGTTATACATACGTTTCACATAAGCAGATCCTTGTTCTACATAGACGGTATCACCCGCTAAACGGGTAACATCTCGAAGGAGGTGTTTATCTAATTTGGTTTTACTCCATCTCTCCGAACCATATGGTTTTCTTTGAATAAGAACTTGGCGTGTTTGGGTTAGGGGAGAGGCGAAATCAATTTCTTTTTTTCGATTACCTAGAACAGTTAAGCCAGATGCTAAAATATCAGCTTTCAAAAGTTTTAAGGAATCTACTGCATTAGGTATGGATGGAACAACTTTTATCTCCAAATCCACCCCCAAATCTCTACAAAATCGGGCTAATAAGTCATATTGGTATCCCATGGGAACACCTTTGTAAATAAAATAGCTGGTGGGTGTATTGTTTACGATGGCAAGAAGTTTACCTCTGGCTATGATGCTATCTAAAGAAGCTCCGAGTTGTTTTTCTTCTTTCAAATCTTGTTGCATGTTTTCCGCAGTGGATGAAGAACACCCAATAACTCCAAGTAACAAGCAAAATAAAAAGAAGTGGTTTATCATCCAGCTAAGAATTTTACGGTCCCATAAAAAACCGCCATTATAAAAACTATAAGTGCAAGCACTTTTAATGCACCTTCATTTTGAGGACCTAATTTTTTGATATCAGATCGGTAAGCGTAAATCATTACACCTACGAAAATTACAAAAAAAGTGATCGCGAAATATAATTGACCGTCAGTAAATGCCATTAGGAGATTTTTTTAACTATTAATTGTGGACCTTCCGTTCCGACCACAATAATAGGGATTCCTTTTTCAATATACCCTCCCATAGAGGTGGCATCCATGGGGAGATTATTAACGAATACTTTACCTGACGGACGTAAGTCGGTTAAAACCACCCCTTCTAGTCCCTTAAGGTTCAATAAACTTTCGTCAACGGCAATATAGCCCAAGTCCGTTTTTTGCTCAGATTGCACCACAAATGCATTCATTTTTCCATTTTCCAGTAGCTTAGGCAAAAGCAAGAAAAGCATTATTGTTGAAACCAGCATGGAAAATATGACCACCGAAAACGAGGTATAAATTCCAGACATGCTAACCATAGTAAAGTCAAACTGCACGTTTTCTATCATACTTAAAGTCAAACCAGATAGTACCAATGAAAAACCTAGAATACCAGCAATACCCGTTCCTGGAATGACAAATATTTCGGCCGCCAAAAGAATGACCCCAACCATGAATAAAATGATTTCCCAATTTTCAGCCAATCCTTCTAAGTAGAGTGGAGCAAAGAACAAAATAGCCGCAAATGCTGCTGCTGCAATTGGGAATCCAATTCCGGGTGATTGCAATTCAAAGTAAATACCTCCTAACATAATCATTATCAAAATACCACTAACCGCAGGGTTTATTAATAAGCTAATAAGGATGTTTACGGTAGTAGGTTTGTAATGGATGATATTCGCTGTTTGTAAGTTGTTTAATTTTAATAGTGCTTGTAAATCTTCAACTTCGGCATCACAAAACCCATGTTTCATGGCTTCGGAGACCGTGAACGTGAGAAGTTTCCCTTTTTTTGTGATACCTTCAATTTCAATGTCTTGATCAACCATTGCCTCGGCAATGTCAGGGTTTCTACCGGTAACTTCGGCCGTGGCTCTCATTTTACTTCTAAAATAAGATTGGTATTTATCAATGGCAGCTTCACCGTCTTGGGTAACCACGGTAGCGGCTCCAATTGTTGAACCTGGAGTCATATAAATTTTATCACATGCAATTGAGATTAAAGCTCCAGCCGAGGCTGCGTTATTATTAATTAGCATATAAACAGGAATATCCGTTCTTAGAAATGCGGTTCGGATGGAGTCAGCCATTTCAACCCCGCCACCATAGGTATTCATATTAACTATAAAGTGGGTTGCATTTTGTTCTATGGCTTGTTCTTTAGCAATTTGCAAATTATGCCAAACCGGTTCTGCAATTTCTTCGGCTATTTCAAAAACAAATACGGTACTGGAATCTTGAGCTTGGCTAATAAATCTAAAGCAAAAAAATAGACTTAGGAATAAAATATTTTTAAGAAAATTACGTCTCATAAGCCATAAAAATAACATAAAGGAAGAAATTTTAGCTTCCTTTTGTAAGGAATCTTTAAATATGTAAAATGGGAGGTCGAAAGACTTCAAAATGCCTGAATAAAGCAGTAATTTTGCGGTTCAATATTTAAAACAATAACCAAATGGATAAAATTAATTTAAAAGGATTTCCAGTACGTTTAGTAGATGACGTTACAGAACCGGGCAAAGAGGCTGAAGATGTAACTTTTGTAACCCATGATTTGAATGAGGTTAGTTTACATGATTTAGAGTCAAAAGTGAAAGTGGTTATTTCTGTGCCGAGTTTGGATACAGGAGTATGTAAAGCAGAAGCAAGAAAATTTAACGAAGAGATTGGAAAAAGAGAAGATGTTCTAGGAATTGTTATTTCTAAGGATTTACCTTTTGCAGCCAAACGTTTTTGCGAAACGGATGGTATTTCAAACATTATGGCCGTTTCTGATTACCGTTACGGTGATTTTGGACGCGACTTTGGTACAGAAATGGCTGAAGGAGCATTGAAAGGTTTATTGGCACGTGTAGTTTTTGTTATTGATGAAGATAACATGGTGGTACACACGGAGATGTCGTCTGATATTTTGGAGGAACCAGATTATGATGCTATCTTAGCTAAAGTTGATTTATTATTGAACTAAATGAAATTTGCATTGATCATATTGTCTTTTTTGTGTATAACCATTGGGTTTGCACAGGAAGGCAATGTGGTTAGAGCAGATGTAGTGAATGGAGATACCATTCCAGTAATTACCCTAAATAACTTCCAGTTTACTACTCAAAGAACTTGGAAAAGCGGAACCCATTATAAAAGGTACAAACGATTAGAAAAGAAAGTAGTTAAGGTGTATCCTTTTGCACATTTAGCTGCTAAAAAACTCGAGATGTACGCTATTGAGTTGGAGTCTGTGGAATCGGAAAAGGAGAAAAAGAAATTCTACAAACGCATTGAACAGGAAATTAAGGATGAATATGAAGGTGAGTTGAAAAAGCTTACGGTTTCAGAAGGAAGAATTCTTATTAAATTACTGGATCGTGAAACAGGGAATACCTCCTATACCTTAGTAACAGAATTACGGGGGAAGTTTTCTGCATTTTTTTGGCAAGGATTAGCTCGTGTTTTTGGTCATAATCTTAAGTCTGAATATGACCCAAAAGGAGATGATTGTGAAATTGAATTTATTGTTCAACGCATAGAAAGCGGCCTTTTATCCTTGAAATAAGGAGCAAATTTTACCTGTTCATATTATCATAAAAACTTCTAATACTAACTTAACTTTTTTATGGGCTATTTCTGTACATAAAGTTACATTTGAAACGTATGAAATAATGCAATTTTGCATTTCGTTAAAAGGTTAAACTAGGCATTTCTTTGATGGAGTGCGTTTTAAATAAGATATAATGTCAGAAGAAACAGAACACTTAAATTGTTTGATTATTGGCTCTGGACCAGCAGGTTATACTGCCGCAATTTATGCAGCAAGAGCAGATATGAATCCGGTAATGTATACGGGAATGGAGCCAGGAGGGCAATTAACAACTACCACAGAGGTTGATAATTTCCCAGGTTATCCTCAAGGAGTTGATGGAACTGCTATGATGGAAGACTTAAAAAATCAAGCGGTTCGTTTTGATACGGATGTACGTTTTGGTAGAGTAACCGAAGTTGACTTTTCATCAAAACCTCATAAAGTAGTGGTGGATGGAAAGAAAACAATTACTGCGGATACCGTAATTATTTCTACCGGTGCTTCTGCAAAATGGTTAGGATTAGAAAGTGAGCAAAGAATAAGAAAAGCGGGTGGAGGTGTTTCGGCATGTGCTACGTGTGATGGATTCTTTTATAGAGGTAAAGATGTGGCCATTGTTGGTGCCGGAGATTCTGCTGCGGAGGAAGCAACTTACCTGGCGAAATTATGTAACAAAGTGTACATGATTGTACGTAAAGATGTGATGCGTGCTTCAAAAGCGATGCAACATAGAGTAAATTCTACGCCAAATCTAGAAGTGCTTTATAATACGGAAACCGAAGAAGTTTTAGGTCAAGATGTGACCGAAGGTGTTCGTGTGGTGAACAATGTAACTGGAGACAAAAAGGATATTGCTGTAGATGGATTTTTTGTGGCTATTGGGCATAAACCCAACACCGATATTTTTAAGGAATACATTGATTTAGATGAGGTAGGATATATCAAAAATATCCCTGGCACTTCAAAAACAAATGTTCCTGGTGTGTTTGTAGCTGGTGATGCTGCAGATAGTGTTTATCGTCAGGCAATTACAGCTGCGGGTACTGGATGTATGGCCGCTTTAGATGCCGAAAGGTATTTAGCAGAGATGGAGTAATTCATCCCCAAATAGTACATAATATCACAGATATCACTTAGAAAAGGAGGCAATTGCCTCCTTTTTTTTATATTAGTCGCAAACTGCACAATCTTTGAATTTATTTATACTATCGCTTATTACATTTCTTATTCCAGTGGGTGTTTTGGCCATTGGGTTACTGGATATTTATGCGAATAGAAATAGAGGAATTTCAAGAAACCTTTTTAGTGCTTTCCTTTTTGCGGTTCTTAGCTTTTTCTTATTCAATTTGATGACAGAAGTAGAAATGGGAGAGGTACAAATTTTAGGGTTTGTAGTTCTTTTGCCTTTTTCATTTTTGGCAGCTCCTTTTTTGCTAATGTATCAGAAATCCCTGATGGGAAATAAATCAAAGTTACTTGGAAAGTCGGGTATATTCTGGAATTTTATTCCTTCTATATATAGTGTTGTAATTGTAGTTATTGGATTATCTGTTTTTTCAGTACAAGAGGTGAATGAAATTTTGACTACTCAACGATTAAATTCTGGAGATACGACCAAAATTATTGCACGTTTCATTTTGATTTCTGCACACGTACTTTGGTACATCCAATTGTTTTGGTACAATTTTAAAATTCGAAATGTGTTTCGTTCTCAAAAGCGAAAATTTGGAAAGTTTTATGCGCAATATGAAGAACGAAATGAGAATTTAATGAATCGTATTGTAATTATCTTTATGATGGTTGGAGTGTATGATTTGATGTTTTGGATAGTGAGAGTTAGGAACCCATATTTAATGATCATGGTGAATGTTCTTTTTGGATTTGCATTAGCATACATGATTGTAGCTGGAAGAGAGCAGATTGATATTAAAAGATATAGGATGTATAAGTTAGACTCTCATTTACATGAGTTGGATGAAGCACATCCGCCAGAAGGATATAAGAAATTGAGGAGCAAAAAGAAATTAAAGAAAAGTAAAAAAACCGCCTAGCAGCGGTTTTTTTACTTGATAAATTTTAATGGTACTCTATGGTATAGGTAATGTCAGATGCTTTCTCTAACATGGCGGTTACCCCACAATAGCGGGTTTGTGAATAATCAACCGCCTTTTCCACTTTTTTCTTATCTAAGTCTTCTCCCCAAATATGGTACACTAAATGAATTTTGTGGTAATACTTCGGGTGTTCTTCGGTAAGCTCTCCGTTAGCAGTTACTTTTAGATCTTTAAAGTCTACACGCATTTTTCTTAGTAAGGAAACCACATCCATTGAAGTACATCCAATAAGGGCCACTAATACTAGTGGTTTTGGTCGAGGTCCTTGATCATTTCCTCCAAAGCTTTCTTCGGCATCAATGGTTACAGAATGACCATTAACGTCTCCTTTAAATGACATTCCTTCTTGGTAATCAAATGATATTTCGTGATTCATGATTCTAGGTTTTTCATTAGTCTGTCTCTTATACACATCTGACGCTG
>CAJXPI010000085.1 GCA_913057875.1 uncultured Flavobacteriales bacterium | reverse complement strand
ACGAGATGCTCAGGAGTCTCGTGGGCTCGGAGATGTGTATAAGAGACAGTGCTTACATCATCTAAATAGTCTGTAAAGGTTAGGTGGTAGTTCATGTTAATTCCAATTCGATGCACCCGATATCCAGAATAACGACCTTTAAAACTCACAAAAAAGCCGACTCCTACAGGCATAATAAATTGAACGGGGCTGTATTTGTTTTCCGAGCCCTCCGTTTCTAAAGGCCTTAACATCACTTTTGACCCACTCTCCAAACTGTAAGGGTCACTATATGCTACTCCTACACCTAAGTTAAAGTGTAAATGAAGGTCTGCTATATGTCTTTTTTTACCTCCTAGGTCATTAATAATCAAGGGGTGGTATTCCATGTAGGCCGTTGCTTGAAAAATATTATTTTCAAAGTCTAAATTCCGCGCTGTTCTACCCGTATTAGGAGACTGTTTGTCCGCTCCGGTAATATTTAAAAAATTGGCTTGGATATTTAAATGAAAACGATAGTCAATGTATTTTCTAGCAAAAAAACCAATATTAAACCGAGTATTATCCAGCATAATATCCCCGGGACCTTTTTTTCCATTGAAGTCAACCCCTCCAATATCACCAAAGTAATTTGCGGTACCTAAACCTCCACCTACTTCCCAATTATAAAATTGAGCAGAGGTAGATAGTGAAAATACAGTAAATAGTAGTACTAAAATTAGTCTCATTAAGATTAACCCATCTAATATTTAGTGTTTCGTGTGGAATAGGCACGAAACGTTAATAAAATCCCCAAAAAGTATCACAAGTTTCTCAGGCTTGTGATGGCAAAAATAACATCAATTGATATTACATTTGCAATGGACGAAAGTAATTACAATGAATAGAATTACAAAACTATTTGGAATAGAAAAACCAATAATTCAAGCAGGAATGATTTGGTGCTCTCCATGGCAATTAGCTGCTGCTGTAAGTAATAATGGCGGTTTAGGTGTAATTGGAGCGGGTTCAATGTACCCAGAAACCTTGGAGGAGCATGTTGATAAATGCTTAAAAGCTACTTCAAAGCCCTTTGCGGTAAATCTTCCCCTTTTGTATCCTGATATTGAGAAACACATTGAAACAGTAATAAAATATAAGGTACCCATTGTTATAACTTCGGCTGGAAACCCAAAGGTATGGACACCCAAATTAAAGGCATCGGGAATAAAAGTAGTTCATGTGGTTTCAAGCGCAAAATTTGCTTTGAAATCTGAGGCTGCTGGAGTGGATGCAATTGTGGCGGAAGGATTTGAGGCTGGTGGACATAACGGAAGAGAAGAAACAACTACTCTTGCCTTAATTCAAGATGTAGTAGATAATGTTAATGTTCCGGTGATAGCTGCCGGTGGAATTGCTACTGGAAAAGCTATGTTGGCGGTAATGTCTTTAGGAGCTGATGCAGTTCAAATTGGATCTCGGTTTGTGGCTTCTGAAGAATCCTCCGCTCATGAAAATTTTAAAAAGGTGGTTGTGGAAAGTGGGGAAGGCCAAACATCTTTAACATTGAAAGAAATAACTCCTGTACGACTTATCAAAAATAATTTCTATAACCAAGTACAACATGCCTATCAAAATGATGCCTCAGTGGAAGATCTAAAGTATTTATTGGGCAGAGGACGTGCCAAAAAAGGCATGTTTGAAGGGGATTTAATGGAGGGTGAACTCGAAATTGGACAGGTAGCTACGTATATAAAAAACATAAAACCTGCGGCAGAAATAATGGAAGAAATTTTGGGGGAATTTCACACTTCAAGAAGACAACTTTCTTCAACTATTTACGACTTTTAAAAGGACATACGAATATTTAAATAAATACGTTTAGGATATTGATGAATACAAAATTCTCAAGCTTGCTGAAATACAATATATTAGGAATTGTTTTTTTACTTTTTGCTTTTGCGGCAAATGGGGCTGTAAATCCTCCTCAGTTACGTTGTGCATCAGTAGATTTAAATGGTAATACTACTATTACATGGATTCCTCCATCCGATCCTCTAAATGAATTTATACGATACGATGTGTTTGTTTCAAACAATAAAAATGGACCCTACACCTCTACAATAGTTAATGGAATTGGAACTGTTTCTGACACGGATTTGTTGAATGATGCAAGCGTTAGTTCATATTTTTATTTTGTTCGTACGGTGTATAATGAAGGTGCAGGTGATGTTTCATCTTCCACATCAGATACCTTGCAAACCATTTTACCTACCGTTGGGCCAAAAACAGATTCTACAGCTCAAATTGAATGGGAGCCTTTGTTTAGTCCTAATATACCTTCTAGTTCCGGAGTATATCGTGTGTATCGAAAAATTGGTGGAGGAGGAACTTACACCCAGATTGGAACTACCAATTATGGGAATGAGGTTTTCAATGATGAGTTTAAGGTTTGTTCTGAAATTATACATTACAGAATTGAAGTAGACGATGCTTCCGGATGTACTTCTGTTTCTGCAGAATTTGCGGAGTTGTTTGAAGATCGCACCCCCCCTGCGACCCCAAAATTAGACTCGGTAACTGTGGTCAATAATTTGGGTGTGCAGCAAGTTCAGCTGGGTTGGCAACCTTCTACTTCTCCAGATGCTTCTGGCTATTTGGTTTTGTATAAAACGAAAGTTCCACCTATGTTTAGTATTCGGGGAACGATTAATGTATTCTCTTATACAGAAACTTTAGCTTCTATTGATCCAGGTTTAGATTGGGAAGAATATACGGTAAGTGCCTTTGATAGTTGTCATCATCCGGCAGCAAACACTTCTCCGGGAGCTGATCCTCAGAGGACCCTGTTTTTATCTAATGTACCGAATACTTGTGAAAAGACCGTGTCTCTAACTTGGACTCCTTATAAGAATTGGGATGATTTGGAAGCATATGAAGTATGGGTTTCTGTAAATGGAAGTCCCTACCAATTGGAACAATCCATATCCAATGCGGATACAAATTATACGTTTCAAAAAACAGACGATTTAGCACTTTATTGTTTCATTATTAAAGCGGTAAATACGGCTAGGGATAAATCAAGTTCTTCCAATCGAAACTGTGTGCATGCCAATTCTGGTGTGGTACCCGCTCAACAATATTTTAAGGAAATTAGTGTAATTAATAATCAAGATATTTTTGTAGAAACCTTAACGGATACCACTTTACCTGTTGCTAATTATGTCTTGTATAGAAGTTTAGAGCCTGTTTTTAACTTTTTTGAGGTCGCGAAAACTCCCTTTGCTAATTCATCCATTGTCCAAATGAATGATTCGGATGCCCGTGTTACTGAGACTAGTTACTTTTATAGAATTGGGGTGGAGGATACCTGCGGCAGTATTATGTTTATTTCAAAGCCAGCAAGTTCCATTTACCTTAGAGGTATACTAGATGAAGATTCAATCAACGTAAATTTGCAATGGAATAGATATTTTGCTTGGGACTCAGTGGGTTCTAGAGTGCAAGAGTATGCCATTCATATGATTGTAGATGGAGTGAAATCTGAAATAGCAACGGTATCAGATTCAACGACTGAATTTATTTATCCTTTTATTGAAAATATTGGATTGGGTGCCAATATTTGTTTTGAAATCGAGGCAAGAGAAGATACGGGAAACGTTTTTAATCAGCGAGATTCTGTCTATTCAAATCAAGTTTGCTTTACGGACAATTTAAAAATATTTGTACCTAATGCATTTCGACCGGGAGGTGAAAACCCCACTTTTTATCCTGTTTTTAGTTTTGGCAATATTGCTTCTTTCCGGATGAAAGTATACGATAGATGGGGCGGTTTGGTCTTTGAAACTACCGATATCAATCATGGTTGGGATGGAACCAAAGATGGTCAACTTTCCCAATTTGGTGCTTATATTTACCATATTGAAGTGGCTAATTTTACCGGAGCAGTTTTGCATAAAAAGGGCACATTTTTACTATTAAGATAAGCCTAATAATCCTCTTCATTCATACCCTAAAAGTTCTAAAACTTGCTATTTTTGTGTGCTTTTGAAAAAAAAGGTGATTTGGGTCTAGTTTGGGTTAAATTATTGCGTTTTTTTACAAAAAAAGAAGTTTAATTAGCAAAGATTAATTCTAAATATAAAGTTTAAAATGAATATAAAACAGGTTTTAACTGGAGGTGCATTATTGGTTTCAAGTTTTTTGGGAGCACAAAATAACGAGGTGTTGTTAACCATTGAAGGGAATGATATCACTGCATCAGAGTTTATGGGGATTTACAATAAGAATAATGTAGAAATCCAATCAGCCGAAAAGAAGAGCATTGAAGAGTATTTAGAGTTGTATTTGAATTTCAAATTAAAGGTTCAAGAAGCCGAAGTACAAGGATATGATACCGCATATAGTTTTGTTAATGAATTGGATGGTTATGTAGATCAATTAGCCGCTCCCTATTTAGTGGATTCTCAATTTACAGAAGATTTGATAAAAGAATCTTACGAACGATTGGGTTCTGAAATCCGGGCAAGTCATATCTTAGTAAAGATTCCTGAAAACCCATCTCCAAAGGACACCTTGGAAGCTTGGAACAAAATGCAAGTAATTATTGCTAAGACTAAAACAGAAACTGATTTTTCCAAATTAGCCAAAGAATATTCAGATGATCCTTCTGCCAAAGATAATGGAGGTGATTTGGGCTATTTCTCCGCTTTTAGAATGGTATATCCTTTTGAGAGTGCAGCTTATAATACGCCAGTTGGGCAAATTTCAAAACCGGTACGCACATCATTTGGCTACCATATCATTATGGTGGTTGACAAAATTCCGGCAAGAGGAGAGGTGAAAGCAGCTCATATAATGATTGTTACCAATGAAAAAACTTCGGATGAGGATGCTACAAAAGCTAAGAAAAAAATCTCTGAAATATATGCTCAATTGCAATCGGGTGAGGCATTTGCTAAATTGGCCAATACCTATTCAGATGATCGAGGATCTGCGCAAAACGGAGGTGATTTAGGTTGGTTCGGAGCAGGTAGAATGGTACCAAAATTTGAACAAGAAGTATTCGCAATTAAAGAAACGGGACAATACTCAGAACCATTTCTCACACAATTTGGATGGCACATTGTTTTGCTGGAAGATAGAAGAAACCAAGGTTCATATGAAGAGGAGTATGACCGTTTGGCTAAAAAAGTTAAAGGAGATAGAAGGAGTTTAGGTTCAGAGCATGCTCTGGTAGTAAAGTTAATGAATGAATATAAGGTAAAGGTTAACGCTAAAGCTAAGGAGGCATTTTACACTTTTCTAGATTCTAGTTACTTTCAGGGTTCTTGGAGTTCTGAAAAGGCTTCAGCCTTATCGGCTAAGGTCTTAACCATAAATGATAAGGTATATGGAAAAAAGAAAACCGTTTTAACGCAAAAGGATTTTGCTTTCTTCTTGGAGAATAGAATGCATAAACAAAAGGCAGTTTCCATTCCTTTATTTGTGGACCAAGAGTTCGAAAAGTTTATTGATTATTCCATTATATCTTATGAAAAATCTGTTTTGGCCTTGAAGCACGAAGACTATAGGGCTTTGGTTACGGAGTATCACGATGGGATTCTGTTGTTTGAAATTATGGAAGCAGAAGTTTGGAAAAAGGCTATGAAGGATACAGCTGGATTGGAAGCATTTTATGAGTCGCATAAAAATGAATACATCTGGGAACAACGGTTGGATGTAAAAATGTACATCTGTGATACCAAAGAAAATGCCGAAATAGTATTAAAAAGAGTTAATGAAAACGTTGAGGATTCATTAATAGAAAGGGAGGTGAATAAAGAATCTGAATTAGCTGTTTCCTTGAGAATAGGAAAATTTGAAGAAGGACAAGAACCATTTATTGAAGGTGTAGAATGGAAAAAAGGTGTTTCGCTTAACGAGGTAAATGGAAATTTTGTGGTGGTGAGCGTTCTGGAGGTTATTCCAGTGCAAAACAAAGAATTAGGCGAGGTGAAGGGAATGGTTACATCCGCTTATCAAGATGAATTGGATAGGTTATGGATAGAGGTACTTCGCAGTAAATACTCTTTTACAGTTAATCAAGAAGTGCTAAATTCAATTACGGAGTGATAAAGAATTTGACATACGGACTTTTTTTATCTGTACTGCTATTTGGGTGTAAACAAGTAACAGAAGATTCTGATCCACGACAAAAAGTGGTCAAAGTTTATTCTCACGTTCTATACGAAGAGGACGTTTTGAAACAAATTCCATTTGGGACCTCATATGAAGATAGCATTAGTATTCGTAATAGTTATGTGAACTCATGGATTGACTCTAAGTTGTTATTGCATCAGGCGGAGTTAAATCTACCACTAGATGAGCAGAATGTTACCGAGAAATTGGAACACTATAGAACAGACTTGTTGATTTTTGCCTACCAGAATCAGTTGTTGATGGAGAAATTGGATACCAATGTTTCTGATTTTGAAATTGAAAAGTACTACCAGGATCATTCACGAAATTTTGCATTATTGGATTACATCTTAAAAGCGAAATATGTTAAACTAGATTCTTTAGATAAAAACATTAAAAAGGTCAAGAAATGGATCGTTTCCAGTAAAGAAGACGATTTTGTGAAGTTAGAAGACTATTGTTACATGCATTCTTCCAATTATTCTTTTGAAGAAAACTGGATGTATTTGAATGATCTTCTTAAAGAGGTGCCAATTGTTTCTTACAATAAAGAGAAACTGTTAAAAAACAACAAACTAATAGAATTCTATGACAAAGGCTCTTTTTATTTGGTTAGAATTGTGGACTATAAGTTAAAAGATGGGGTCTCTCCATTGGCTTTGGAAAGGGAAAGTATTAAAAGAATTATCCTTAACGATAGGAAATTAGAATTCTTACAAAGTTTGAGTTCTGATATTTATGAAAACGCAAAAAATCAAAAAGAAATTGAACTATTCATACCTTAAGATCATCGTCTTATTTTTTCTAACCATTTCTTTAGGGCAAATGGGTTTTGCTCAAGAAGAAACGGGATCTAATCAACCTGTGGTAGACAAAGTGATTGCTGTAGTTGCAGATGAAATTGTTTTACAATCGGAGTTAGAGACTTCCATTATTGAATTTGCTCGTAGAGGAGATCCAATAACCGAAAACTCAAGGTGTTTGATTTTCGAAGACCTTTTATTTAAAAAACTGTTATTAAATCAAGCCGCAGTTGATAGTATTGAAGTTTCGGAGGAACAAATTAATTCCGAGATTGCCCGAAGAATTCAATACTTCGTTCAACAAATTGGATCTGAAGAAAAATTGGAAGAATTTTATGGTAAATCGATCCCCGAAATTAGAGATGAATTTCACGATTTAATTCAAGAACAAATGCTTACCCAACAAATGCAAGGTGGTATTGTTATGGGAGTAGATATTTCGCCAAAAGAGGTAAAAGCCTTTTTTAATAAAATTCCTGAGGATAGCTTGCCTTTTGTTAATTCTGAAGTTGTGGTAGAGCATATTGTAATTGATCCGCAAGTAAATAAAGACGAAAAGGCTTACACCAAAAGTAAATTGGAGGGTTTTAGAAATAGAATTTTGGCAGGTGAAGATTTTGGTACCTTAGCTTTTTTATATTCTCAAGATCCGGGTTCAGCTCGAAAAAATGGGGAGTTGGGGTTCATGGAAAGAGGTTCTTTGGTAAAGGAATTTGCCGCTATCGCTTTTTCTATTCAGCCCGGACAGGTATCTGAGGTTTTTGAAACAGAATATGGTTTTCATATTGTGCAGCTAATTGAACGAAGAGGGCAACAAGCCAATGTGCGGCACATTCTTTTAAAACCCAACGTATCTCAAAATGATTTGGGGGTAGCAAAGAATATTTTAGACTCTTTGAAAACGCAAATTCAAAGTATTGACTCAATCACCTTTGAGGTTATGGCTACTAAATACTCTGATGATAAATCTACTCGAATGAATGGAGGTAAAATGATTAACCCAGAGTCGGGTAGTACTACCTTTGAAATTGATCAGATTAGTAAAGTGGATCCAAGTTTGTTTTTTGTTTTGGATAAAATGAAGCCTGGTGAAATTTCTTCTCCTGTTATCTTTCAGAAATTTGATGGTTCTCAGTCTTATCGAATCGTAAAATTAGTTTCGGTAACAGATGCACATCGTGCCAATTTACAAGATGATTATTTAAAGATTCAAAGTGCGGCCAAAGCTCAAAAAGAAAAGGAAGCCCTAGATAAATGGATCAAAGAAAAAATCTCAATAAACTACATAAAAATTGACGATTCTTTTCAGGATTGTGAATTTCAACATACTTGGTTTTAATCTATGACGCATACTAATTTCAATTCAGATGTAGAGGCAGTAGAAGCCTTTCGCGCAAAGTTCACGGAGTTATCTTCGGAGGTAGGAAAAGTAATTATTGGACAAGAACAAGTGGTCAAAGAGGTTTTGATTGCTATATTCAGTGGGGGGCATGTGCTTTTGGTTGGAGTTCCAGGTTTGGCTAAAACTCTTTTGGTTAACAGTATTTCAAAGGCCTTGGGACTTGATTTTAGTAGAATTCAATTTACCCCCGATTTAATGCCTACAGATATTATTGGTTCAGAGGTTTTAAATGATGCCCGAAAGTTTCAGTTTGTAAAAGGACCTATTTTTGCGAATATCATTTTGGCCGATGAAATTAATCGGACTCCTCCTAAAACGCAATCCGCTCTTTTAGAGGCAATGCAAGAAAAGTCGGTAACAGCTGCTGGACAAACATTTAAACTGGACCAACCCTTTTTTGTTTTGGCTACACAAAATCCAATTGAACAAGAAGGTACCTATCCGTTACCTGAGGCACAGCTAGATCGATTTATGTTCAATATTTGGGTAGATTACCCTACGTTTGATGAAGAAATGGAAGTGGTACGTAAAACAACTAGTGACGAATCTGAAACTATTAAAAGTGTGCTTTCAAGCGAGGAAATTCTGTACTTTCAACACTTAATTAAACGGGTGCCTATAGCTGAGAATGTTTTAAAATATGCGGTTACTTTAACGGCAAAAACTAGGCCTCAAGGTGAATTATCTGCTGATATTGTGAAACAATACGTTTCTTGGGGAGCGGGACCAAGAGCTTCTCAATATTTGATTCTAGGAGCTAAAACTCATGCGTTGATTAGTGGTAAGTTTGCTCCAGACATTGAAGATGTAAAAGCGGTTGCTATGGCTATTTTACGCCATCGTATTGTACCTAATTATAAAGCGGAAGCGGAAGGGTACACCGTTGAAAAAATAATTTCAGCAATTCTATAAAACCTTATCTATGTCATAGTGGAGAAGTATCATTTTGGTTAATTTTATAAAACATTTTTAAGACCTGTTATCATGAGACGTATATTATTTCCAACCGACTTTTCAGAGGCAGCTAATAACGCTATGTCTGTAGCGGTAAGTTTGGCAAAAGACCTGAATGCAGAATTATTCATCTTACACTCCCTAAATAGTGTACAGCAATATGTAGATATTAGTATGTCATCAGCCGGTGATATTACCATGCCAGGAATGCAACCTGAAATTGTGATGGCAACTATTGCAGCTCAAAAAGAACGCGTTGAAAAACAAATGAAACAATTGGTTGGAGCTATTGAGGATAATGGTTTCCCAGTAAAGTCATTTGTTGTGGATACGGAATTAGAATATGAAATCAATGATTTTACCGAAGCTAATTCGATTGACTTTATTGTGATGGGGACCCATGGTGCTTCTGGTTTGAGAGAGGCTTTTATTGGGTCTAATGCGCAAAAAATTGTAAGAAAGGCATTGGTTCCAGTGTTGACAGTAAATGATAAATGTGAAGAATTCTCTATCCATAAAGTAGTGTGTAGTTCTGATTTTACAGAGGAAGCGATTAATCAACAGTTATTAAGAGTACGAAACTTTGCAAATTTCTTTGATGCACAATTAGAGTTGGTATATATCAATACCCCTTCATACTTTGAGGAAACCAGTACAGTAAACCAACGTATGGTTGAGGTTATAGAGGAATTTGGTCTAACTGGTTCTGGTAAAAATATATACAATGCTTTTGATATTGATGAAGGAATTATAGCCTTTGCCGAACAAGAAAAAGCGGATGTAATTGCTATGGTTACTCATGGTTACCGAGGGGTGAAAAAACTATTTAGTGATAATGTTACAGAATCTGTGGTAAATCATTCCAAAATTCCAGTATTAACACTGCACCTACCTTAATTGGAAAATACGTAATGAGAAGGCGGATGAAAATCCGCCTTTTTTTATGTCGAAAACAAAATAAATTTATTGTTTTTGGGTTAAATGAATTGCAAATTAGCAAGTATAATTATGATATGAAACAAACATACTTTTCTTCAATAGTCATTGGTCTAGTCATCATTTTAATAACTGGTTTTTCTCATGGTTCTTTTGCTCAAGATGATGATGTAGAATGTGGATTAAGCTCCAACAAAAAAGCGGTTAAGGCCTTTAATGGGGCCATGGATAAAAAAAAGAATGGATTTGGCGATAGACAACAGTTGTTTAGAGAAACAATTGAACTTGATCCAGATTTTTATTTAGCGATTTGGGAACAAACTTTTGCTCAGATAAAACAGGCAAGAAGTAAACATAAGCCATTTCAAAAAACAGAATCTAGATTAAAACGAGTAGTAGAGAATTGTCCCCATATGCATTCTGCTGCTTATTTCTTTTTGGGCGAAATCAATATGAATAAGGGAGAGTTTGAACAGGCTGCTGAATACTATAATCAGTTTATTCAATTTGAAAGTGAAGACCCTAAAAAGTTTGAGCGTAAGTATGACGAACAATTAGAAACTGCTTCTGAAAATCTCAAAATTGCGCAGTTCTTGGGATATCAGTATGCTAATCCCGTGCCATTTAATGCGAAAAAAGTGTTGCCTCTATCTCAAGAAGATAGTGATGAGTACTTACCTGCCATTTCACCAGATAACGAAGTGATTTTATTTACTCGAAAAATGGAGGTAAAACGTAATGAACGCGATATGGGAGCGGTCACAAGTACGGATCGTGTATTGGAAATTGAACGCTTTTCAATGGCTAATTTCGTGAATGATGAATTTCAAAAAGGTCAGGCATTTGGAAAACCCTTTAATACAGATCCCGCAAGTAATTATGGGGGAGCCGCTATTACAATCAATAATCGAGAAATATATTACACAGAATGTTCGCCAATTCAAGGAAAAATGAATTGTGACATTTTTCGCTCGGTTTACGAGTTGTCAGTAATAGAGGGAGAGGAAGAAGCGGTTTGGCATTGGACCAAACCAGAAAGCTTAGGGCCAAATATTAATACCGACCAAGGTTGGGAAGCACAGCCTACGGTTTCTAAGGATGGACAATGGTTAATGTATGCAGTGTACAAAGAAGGGACTCGAGGAATCGATTTATTTCAATCTAAACGTCAACCTAATGGAACTTGGGGACCAGGACAGAGTATGGGAGAACCTATAAATACGGGTGGACATGAAAAAAGTCCATTCTTTCATTCTGATGATAAGACTTTGTATTTCGCATCTAAAGATGGTCATATGGGTATGGGAGGATATGATGTATTTATTAGCCGTTTTGAAGATGGAAAATGGACGGTTCCTCTAAACTTGGGTTATCCTTTAAATACACCAGAAGATGAGCATGGCTATGTGGTGAGTCTAGATGGCAAAACGGCTTATTTTGGTTCGGAGTCTCCTTTTAATGGAGCAAAGGGAAAGAGTATTGATATTTATTCGGTATCACTTCCTAAAAAGATTAGACCCGATAAAGTAATGATGGTTAAGGGCTCTGTTAAAACAGTAGATGGACAAATACCAGAAGATGCTTTAGTAGAACTAAGAAATACCAAAACCCAAGAAGTGGAAGCGGTTAAAGTAGATGCTGATAACGGTACATATGCTGCTATTGTACGTGTAGAAGATAGTGCAGATTATATGTTAACTGCCAAGGGTACGGATGTGGCTTTTAATAATAAATTGATAAAAGCACCAAAGGAAGATGAACCGGTTAAGGCCAAGGTTGATGTTGAGGTTAAAGAAGCTAAATTGGGACAGCATATTACCATTGAGAATATTCATTTTAGTGTAAATTCAGCCGATATTAATGAGGATTCAAAAGCCAGTTTAGATGCTTTGATAGCATATATGACCGAACATGATGGGTTTAAAATATCGGTAGAAGGTCATACGGATAATGTAG
>CAJXPI010000084.1 GCA_913057875.1 uncultured Flavobacteriales bacterium | reverse complement strand
ACGAGATGCTCAGGAGTCTCGTGGGCTCGGAGATGTGTATAAGAGACAGGCCGTAGATAAAAAATCTAGGTATTAATAGGGAGTTATATAGGTAATCAATACATGAATAATGTGAATTACTTCGGTAAAACTCCCTTAGACAATCAAGTGTAGCGATAATCAAAATCCTATATTTGAGCCCCTATGAAATGCATTGAACTGTTTAAGTTTTTTATTTTTAGCTGTGCTGTTTTACAGTTAGTTAGTTGTGATACCCCAGAAAAAGGGCAAAACAATAATCCCTTGTTGCTTACGGAAGTCTATGGAGATGCGGAGACTGTAAAAAGTTTCTCGGGGAATTTTGAAAATCAAGGGTATGAGTTTACAGGTGCTAATGAGCGGTCTGATTTATTTGCGCATACAGGAAAATATTCCGTGGAATTAAAAAAAGGTGCTGATTTTGGATTAGGAACGCGTATCGAAAATGTACCCCAAGGGAGTTACGCAGAGGTTTCTGTTTGGCGTTATTCTACTACTGGAAAAGGGGCTTTGCATGTTTCTTCTGATAAAGTTGGTGATTTGTATTATTTGGTGGGTAAAACAATTACCACTGACTCTACCGGTTGGCAAAAAATTGTAGTGAATGTGCCTATTGATCAAGAAATTGATCGTTTGTTGGTGACGTGTTTTAGTCCCAATGAAGTTCCGGTGTACTTTGATGATTTACGGGTCCGTGTATTTAAAAGTAGACCGATACGACACGATGAGAGTCAAGAACTGTCTATTCATTTAACGGATTCAAATTATGCAAAGCTATTGTGTTACCGAAAGACAGCCCTAGATCAAAAGGTGATTTCTAAAGATTTAAAAAAGTACGTTAAGGCCATGGTGGTATTTAACGGAGATTCCATTCCAGTTAAATTACGTTTTAAGGGAGATTGGACCGATCATTTGAAAGGCGATAAATGGAGTTTTAGAATCAAGGTAGGAGATGGGTATGCTATAAATGGGTTAAAATCATTCTCCATTCAAAGTCCCGTAACTAGAGGGTTTCTGAATGAATGGTTTATGCATCAAATTTTCGAGGAACAGGGGGTGTTGACAACAAGCTATGATTTTGTTCCTGTAAAATTGAATGGGAATAACCTTGGAATGTACGCACTTGAAGAGCATTTTGATAAACAGTTAATTGAATCTAGAGAAAAAAGAGAAGGCCCTGTATTAAAAATGGATGAAGAGGGTTTTTGGGAAAGAAACCTGCTGTATGAATCTGAAAAAATTGGGCACAATATTCCCTATTATGAGGCATCTGTTGTTTTGCCTTTTAAGCGTAAAAGAACGTTTAAAAACAAAACCTTAAAAAGTGAGTTTCTCATTGCAAAGGACTTAATGTACCAGTACAAAATGAATAAGTCGCCTATTGAAAACGTATTTGATGTAGAAGATTTAGCTTTATATCATGCGTTGTTTGACCTTGGAGCCGTAAACCATGGACAACGTTGGCATAACCAACGGGTTTACTATAATCCAATAACGTCAAGATTAGAGCCCATTGCGTACGATTTGTATACCGATGAGGTGTATTTAGAAGAGCGGGAAGCTATAAAAGGAAAGTGGTATGAAGGACAAAACGATATTCCTAGGAGTGACTTTTTGAATCAAAGTGTTTTTAATCAAGTCTCTTTTCAATCGGAGTATGTTAAGAAATTAGATTTAGTTTCTAATCCTTCTTTTTTAAAGAATCAATACGAAAGGTTAAAACCACAATTAGATTCTTTAAATAGCCTACTAGCAGCCGAATATAAGGGGTATAACTTTGAAATTACGCCTTATTTCGAGGTAGCGGAAGGAATTAATGCAGAATTACCATCTTACATAGAACAGATTAAGGAGAATCCTAGTAGGTTTAAATTACGCCAAGAAACCTATGATGATCTTACTAATACCCAAAGGTATTATAAAGAAACGGGGTTAAAAGTGTATGCAAGTAGAAGAGATAGTGCGAAAACTCAGTTACAGTTGGTCAATTTTCACATGGGGCCTGTGCATGTAATTGGGTATGGTTTAAGCATTAATCCAAACGCTCTGGTAAAGTTAGATACTCCAATAGAATTAGATGCTTTTAACGGAATGGATCTAGCTAAGGAGCTATCAGTTAAAGGAAAGGCATCACGCGTATTTTTTCAATTAACTGCCTTTGGAGATTCTATTTTTAGTAAGAAAGTAGTGAAATGGGAATATCCGAATAGAAGTAATCCTAGAATGGAGATTGAAAATGATATTCCATTCAGTTCTCCGCATTATTCTAAATTCAATATGGATATCATTCTGAATAAAAAAGTGCGATTGAATAAAATTCTTTTTATTCCCAAGGGACATGTTTTGAGAATCGAACCGGGTACTCAAATTGTATTGGGTGAGAATGGGGGTATTCTTTCTTATTCACCCGTAAACGCGCAAGGAACGGAGGAAAACCCAATTTCTGTAATAGGGCTAGGTGCTAATAATAATGGTTTCCAAGTGTTAACTCAAAATGACTCGTCCTTATTTAGTCATGTAACTTTTAAAGGGATGTCTACATTAAGCTATAAGGGTTGGAATCTTACCGGTGGGGTTACGGTTTATAAAGGGCAAGTAAAAATTGACCACTGTGTATTTACTAAAAACCATTGTGAGGATGCATTGAATTTGGTGAACTCTTCTTTTGAAATTTCAAATAGTACCATAAGTCATACGTTCTCAGATGGTTTTGATGGTGATTTCTGTACGGGAACTGTTTCCAGTACAAAAGTATTAAGAGCGGGTAATGACGGGCTTGATTTTTCCGGCTCGCTAGTTGAAATCAAGGATTGTGAGGTCCTTTCTCCTGGCGATAAAGCGGTGAGTGGAGGAGAAGCATCAACGGTTACGGTATTAAATAGTTCTATTAGAAATGCAACACTAGGAGTAGTAGCTAAAGACAATTCTAAGGTAACGGTATCTCAAACGGAGTTTCATTTTTGTAAAAATCCGTATGCAGTGTTCCAAAAGAAAGATGAGTATGGACCTGCATGCATTACCGCTACAGAAAACAAGTTTTTTGAAACGAATCCCAATTATCTAATTGGTCCAGGGTGTTACATACTAGACAATAATAACCGATTAGATGTGGTCAATATTTATAGCGTAGAAGCGTTGTATGCGTTGTAGAAATTGAGTTATATCAATGATCGAAAATCAAAACTCTTCAAATATTCCCATGTCGAAATCCTTTTACGGAATTAAAGAACCATTTAGCAAAGAAAACTGGATGAAAAGTGGTCTGGTTTATGGCGCCATGATGTTTGTGACAATGGGAATTATTTTTCCATACGTAGATGGCGAAGAGATTACTTTGAAAAATTTAGCCTTTGGTTTAATTGTTTGGGCACTGGCTGGTTTAGCCTTTGGGTTTACCATGAAAAAGTTTTTTGATAAACAGAAATCAAAATAATGGCGAACAAAACCACGTTAACTTTTCCTATGAAATTTAATTGGCGCAAAATATTTGTATATAATATATTGGTATTAGGATTCGTTACAGGAGTAATTTGGGGTTCCAATACCATCATTACCCGAAAAACGCAATCTTTAACCTTTTCCAGTACCCAAGAAATACCTGCCAATAAAGTAGGCTTGGTTCTAGGAACATCTAGATATTTAACGAATGGTTGGGAGAATTTATATTTTACTTATAGAATCAATGCTACCGCAGAACTTTTTAATACGGGTAAAATTAAATATGTACTGGTAAGTGGTGATAATGGGAATAAAAAATACGATGAACCTACAGACTTTAAAAATGCATTGATAGATAAAGGGATTCCTGCCAACAAGATTGTATTAGATTATGCGGGATTCAGAACCCTAGATTCTGTGGTGAGAGCTAAAGAGGTTTTCGGGCAAAAGAAATACACTATAATCTCTCAAAAGTTCCATAACGAAAGGGCCATTTATTTAGCTGCTGCTAAAGGAATGGATGTGGTAGGATTTAATGCTAAAGATGTATCTAACAGATATGGTTTGCGCGTTCAACTACGAGAGTATTTGGCTAGGGTGAAAGTTTTTGTAGACTTGCTATTCAACGTGCAACCCAAGTTTCTTGGAAAGAAAATTTCAATAGGCTAAGGGTGGGTTAGGGAAGCAAAAAAAATCCCTTTTAACTGGTAACAGCTAAAAGGGACTTCATTATTTTCTACAGTCAGTTTAACTCTGAGCAGCTAATTCTTTCATCTGTGGTAGTTGGGGAGCAGTTTCTACAAACTCTTCCATTACCTTAAAGAAATTCAAAATATCTACTTTTTCGTTATTGGCGTTAATAGTAACCAAACGAACAAATGTTTCTTCCTGGAAAGCGCCAAATCCTACTACGGTTATTTGATGCTCATATAAAGCCGTACATAATGCCGCTGGATCAATGTTTTTATAGTTGAAGCAGATAGAAATCGAATCCTCATAACTGTATAAGGTATAATCAGGATGATTACTAACGTATTCACGTGCTTCATCAGCCAAATCAAATTGTTGATCTACAATTTTTTCTAATCCTTGAGTTCCAACCGATTTCCATAAAGTCCAAAACTTTAACGCATCGTTACGTCTACCACATTGAAATGAAGTTTTTCCCAAATTGAAATCATCTCCATCTGTTTGATACAAGTATTCGGCATCATTGCTAAAAGAATCGTGCAATTGCTTTTTATCGTTTACCAAAATGATAGAACAGGTCATTGGGGTCCCCAACATTTTATGTGCATTGTAGCTAAAAGAATTAGAACGTTCAATACCCGCCACTAAATGCTTGTATTTCTCACTAAAGATCACACTACCTGAATAGGCACCATCTACGTGCAGCCAAATGCCATACTTTTCGGTAATATCAGCTAATTCGTTAATAGGATCAAACGCACCAAGAACAGTAGTTCCTGCGGTGCAGTTAACATAGGTAGGAATAAAACCATCTGCAATATCCTGAATAATTTGTTCTTCTAATTTAGAAGCTAACATTCTTCCTTCTTTATAAGCCGGAATGTATCTAATGTTGTTTCTTCCAATACCTGCAAAACTGGCATTTTTAGCATTGGAGTAATGCGATTCCTTTGAAGTATATACTACTAAAGGTTTCGACATACCGTTTAATCTGCAATCTGGATCTTTAGCATCACGAGCCATAACTAAAGCCATGTAATTACTCATAGAACCACCCGTTGGGAAAGTCCCGTTACTTTGCGATCCGTATCCAATAAGATTACACGATTGTCTAATGATTTCTTGTTCAATACCTACCTGCGGACCAGCCACTTTATAGGTATACATGCTGTTGTTTAACATTACGGCTAACAAATCACCAAGTACGGCCTTTCCTTGTCTACCTCCAAAAAGTTGGTTGAAAAATAGATTAGTAGCTGTTTTTGGGGTGGTAGCTAATACTTCTTTCAATACGTTTTTTAAATCCTCATCAATAATGGGATTTGAATTCAATGATAAATCTACGGTATCGTATAATTTATCTGCATCAATTCTGTCGGCTACTGGATGTTGTTCTTCCTCGTTAATTAAAACGTCTACGAGTTCATTAAATAGAACAAGATCTTTACTAATACTTGACATGTAATTTTATTTTGTTGGAACCATCAAATCAGAGATGGTATTATATTCTAAATCCTTACGAACGAAGGTTTTTGTTTTTTCATCAAACAGTTGACAACTGCGAATGGGTTTAGCGTAAAAGTGTAATGACATACTTCTGCCGTTTGAAAGATTTTCTAAACGATGGCAGCCCATAAAGTCAACCATGTAAGTAATGTCTCCGGTTTTTGAAATAGCAGAACGAACCTCTTCTAATTCTTCTTTTTCATTTAATTGGTAAATGGTTTCTTTAAATTCTCCTTGTACCGCTTTTACCCAGCATTCTTCTCCTCCGTGATCATGAATGGGGGTTACTTGATCCTTTTCCCAGCAAAGTAAAATAAGCTCGAATTCCTCGGTGTCAATAATGCAGTTTCGGGTGTAACATTCCTTCGACCAAGAAGCAAACGTAGCGTAATCGTTAGGGGGAATATTTATGTTTTTGATGATTTGGGCATAATCCGTCCTCTCTCCTTCAGATAAGGCGCTGATTGCTTCAGTTATTGTTTGTATGGAATCGGAATTATTCTCGAAGTGATTCAAAATGCACGCTTTGATTATTCGCAAGTCCGAAAAAAAATAAGGTGTTAGCTTAATTCCTTTAAACTTTTAGTGTATGATTTTACATACATTACTTTGGAGCCAAAAGTACGGAATTTTAAACTTTTAAGACTAATTGTTAATGAAAATCAATGGTTTTTGTCCACTTTATCCAAAAAAAAGAGGCATTTTGTGCTCAAATCAATACAAACCAAACCAAATCGAGTCCACTTGAGCAATTGAGATCTTGATTTTTATACTATAGTTACTTATGGATCAAGATTTTCTTATCAAAATAGTTGTACTAGCCCTTTACGTAGGTGTTTTATTTCTTATTGGCCTAGTGGCTTCCAGAAAAATTAATGGCATGAGCGATTACTACGTGGGGGGTAAAAAGATGGGCTTTTGGGCGGTCGCTTTTTCTGCTCGAGCCACCGGGGAATCCGGTTGGCTGCTTATTGGTTTAACCGGAATGGGCGCCATGGCGGGTTATTCGGCTTATTGGGTGGTCATTGGTGAACTTCTCGGAGTATGGGTGTCCTGGCAGTTTATGGCCAAACGCTTTAAACGAAATTCTGATAAATATGGGGCCATTACTATTCCTGATTATTTACACAGTCATTTTAAATCTACCACCAACAAGTTACGAATTGTAGCGGCTTCAATATTGGTAGTTTTTATTGTGATTTATGTAGCTTCTCAAATTGATGTTACGGGAGTGGCTTTTCATTCCATGTTAGGTATTGACTACAAACTAGGCGCCTTAATAGGCTTTTTAATTGTACTTACCTATATCTTCTTTGGCGGCTTTGTGGCGGCCGTGTGGTCAGATATGTTTCAGGGTTTATTGATGTTCTTCGGTCTGGTTTTATTGCCAGTTGTTATTTGGTTTTCTATGGATCACGGAACAGGTGTAACGGATGGATTAAACGCTATTGACCCTAGTTTAACGCAAGTAATGGGACGTAGTTCGGACCCATGGATGAATATATTTACACTTTTAGGTTTCTCCATGATTGGACTAGGTTTCTTGGGTTCTCCGCAAGTATACGTTAGATTCATGTCTATTAAAGATGAAGGAGAAATTGATAAAGGGAAATGGGTCGCTGCTTTGTTTACTTTATTGACCGATGCGGCTGCAGTAACCATTGGGATTTTAGGAAGAATATATTTTACCAAAAGTGGGCAAGACCCTGAGAGCGTTTTGGGAAATAATGGGGAAGATGTGCTGAGTATGGTTACAGAGGAGTTTTTGCCAACCATTCTAGTAGCGGTGTTTATTGCCATTGTGTTATCCGCCATAATGTCCACTATTGATTCTTTGTTAATACTGGCTTCAAGCGCTATTACGCGTGATTTTTACCAAAAGATTTTTAGACCAGATATTAAAGATGAGGATTTAACCAAAATTTCAAGAAGATCTACGATAATAATGTCTCTAGCGGCATTAATAATTGCTGTAATAATGAATTACGTTTCTCCAGATCGACAGATTTTCTGGGTAATTATTTTCGGCTGGTCGGGTATTGCGGCTACTTTCTGTCCGGTAATAATTTTATCATTATTCTGGAAAGGATATACGGAGAAAGGGGCCATCGCTTCCATGGTTTCTGGGTTTATTGCGGTGATCTTATTCAACTTTGTGTTTAAAGAAATGCCTGGTGTGGGGCCTTATTTTGTGGCTGTAGATGTCCTAGCTCCTTCGTTTTTAGTAGCAATGGGAATAGGTGTATTAGTTTCAAAAATGGATACTAAAGGAGTGGCAAATACAATTGACGAGTAGGAAACATGCCTAAGTTATTTATTGGGTAGCGTTTCTAACCCCGAAATAATAGCATCAATATCGTTTTCCATACCAAACGGAAAACCTTCTAGGTTATGAGAACTATTAAGTAGAATGATGGCATCGGCTGTTTGAAATTCTTTAACGATGTCCATTTCACTAACTTTAAGAGATGGTGCCGAACCCACCGAATAGGCGGTGCTGTAATAATAAAGATACTTAGATTCTTTGTGGTATATTTTATCTAACATCCAACTACCTTTTATGGCCCAATAAAAACTATCTCCAATGGTTAATACTTTTGGTTTAAAGGCATTTTCTTGCGGTTTTAATTCATAGAATGGATATGCAAATGTGGTTTGGTCAATTCGATACATAAGGTTTAAAGTTTGCTCGTAATCCCCATCGCTACTTTCATTTCTAAACTTTTCGTAATCAAACTTTTTGATTTCAATTTGGTTCATGGTGTTATTGAAAAATAGATTGATGGAGTCCAGTATTTGCAATAGGGTAAAGTGGGCCCCATAGGTGGTCCAATGCACGCTAGTTTTGCTATAGGCTGGATAAGTAGCTGTATCTTGAATCTGCTTGTATTTGTTCAATAAATCCCAATACTGAAGTCCGCTTTCATCTAAAAGATTGGTGTAGAGATGGTAATCGTTTTTTATTTGAATAGTTTGAAACTCTTCGGGTAATTGATTTGAAAATAACTCTTCTTTTGAAGGCGGAATGATAATTTGAAAGTACTTACCTTTTTGTTCAAGTACTTGATTTAAGCGAGCTAATTTTTTCACAAAAATTTGTAGACTGTCTGCATTTAGGTCATTGTTGCAACATCGTGACTTGGCCCAGCTTTTACTGAAAAAATATTTGTTTTTTCCTTCTAAAAAGTTGTGCATATGGTATTCTCCAAAGACAGAATAATCTACTTGATGTTGCAATCTTACCAAATTGGGTTTGAAATTTAAATCGCTTTTTAAAACGTCCTGCTTATTCTCTTGCCAATCTTTTGAAAACCAAGTGTCCCAAGAAAAAGATTCGTTAGTTTGTTTTTCAAAAGCCCCTTTAAGTGGATATACCTTTAAATTTAAAAAATCCAATTGGTAAAGTAGGGGGATAAACAATAAGAATGCCGCTGCCACAAAAAATATGTTTTTTAGATTTTTCATATTAAAAGCGGTAATAAATAAATGGATTAAACCCACTGGTAATCAGGGTAGAGAAACAATAGACTAGAATTGCCATCATTCCAATAAAAATAAGACTTTGCTTGAGGTAAGAACCCGACAAACTCCAGGTGTAAAAATGTGAAAACCCCACGGTTATCGTATGTGAAAAACCAATAAACGCTCCTATGAGACCAAATACCATCCAGAATTTTGATTTAAACGAGATTAAGACTTCCTGTGATTCCGGTATGTTGGAGAATAATTTGGGTAAAAACTCCATGGCTTGAGACATGTCTTTTGAGAATAGAACCCATCCAATAAGTACCACAAAAAAGGTATAGGCCATTTGAACAAAAGAGGGTAGTTTGTTTAATATTTTTAATCCAAATGCACGTTCAATAATTAAAAAACTGCCATGAAATAAGCCCCAAAAAATGAAGTTCCAATTGGCTCCATGCCAAAACCCAGAGATAAAAAATACGGTCAACAAATTTACATAGGTACGGTATTTTCCATTTTTGTTACCGCCTAGCGGGATATAGAGGTAATCTCGCATCCAAGTGCCTAGGGTAATATGCCAACGTTGCCAGAATTCGGTAATGTTTTTGGCGATGTATGGAAAATTGAAGTTTTCAGGAAAACTGAAACCCATGATTAATCCCAATCCAATGGCCATATCAGAGTATCCGGAGAAATCATAATAGATTTGAAAACTATAGGCTAATGCGCTAATCCACGCCTGAGAGGTACTTAGACTTTCTATTGGTACGGCATTGATTTGTTCTACTACAAATGCGAAGGAGTTGGCAATTATGACTTTCTTAAATAATCCAATAATGAAGCGGTATAGTCCCGGAGTTTTCTCGGTGAATTTATTTAAATTAAAATTTTGTATTTGAAGACTTACATCTTTGTACCGTACAATAGGACCAGCAATTAGCTGCGGGAACATAATAATGTATAGTAAATAGTCTGAAAAATGCGAAAGGGGTTTGTTTTTACCTTCATAGACATCTACGGAGTAGCTAATTTTCTGAAAGGTAAAAAACGAAATTCCAATAGGTAGAATTACTTCTTGATACGGAAATTCTGGAATATCTAATAGATTGAAAAGGGTATTGGTGTTGTTGGCAAAAAAGTTGAAGTATTTGAAATACACCAAAAGTCCCACATTTAGTAGGATAGAGCTACCAAGAAACCATTTTTTATAAACGGAGTTGAATTGGCGAGTTATCCAATAATCCAAAATGGAACTACCTATTAAAAAGAAAATGAAAACAGGTGCACCCCAAGCATAAAACAAGATGCTAAAAAAGGAAATGATCCACTTTTTATAGGTTGTTGGAGTACTATAAAAGGATAGTAGGAATAAGGGTAAAAAAACTGCTAAAAATATAATTGAACTAAATACCATTTACCGATCCAAGATTGAGATCAAATATGCCTTAAAATTGTCAAAGTCAGAGTAAATAAAATAGATTTTTTACTTTTAAAGCAAGATAACTTGAATGAACAGACATTTTGGATGAGAAGAAGTAAGTGGAGTGTCATTTTAGGGATAGTATTAAAAATGTATTAATCTAAATTAACACCATGACTAAAAATGTATTTTCAATAAGCACAATTATAGTGATTTGTGCGTCTGCTTTCTTTTTATCTTTTAAGAACAATACTCCAAATTACGAGGAGGTAGAGATACCTATTTACTCTCTTCCTCATAACTATTTAAGGTGGGCAGAGGCTGGAGAGCGTAAGGAAATTGCCAGTTATGATGAGTTGTTGAGCTACTGGAAAAGTGTAAATTATGATCATGAGGCTTGGGAAGCCGGAATTCGTGAAGTTCCAAGAACTTACATTATTTCAATTTCAGATCAATGGGGAGCTAAGACCTCTAAACAGATTTCAACAAATAGTAAGAAACGGGTTTTTTTTAGAGCTATAGCTCCTCTAGTTCTATATGCCAATGAACTAATATTAAAGGATAGAGAGAGAGTGCTAAGAGTTCAACTGCAATTGAAGTTGGGAAATGAAATTCAATCCAAACAAGAGGTTTTTATTAGAGATCTTGCCCATTTATACAAATTAGAATTGAAACAGGGAATTACATTAAACGCGGTGAAGCAACTTGCGGACAGGGTAGATATAATACCGGTATCACTAGCCTTGGCTCAATCGGCAGTAGAAAGTGGTTGGGGAACTTCGCGCTTTACGCATGTTGGAAATTCCATCTTTGGACAATGGTCTTGGAGTGATGATGCCATTACACCTCAAGAACAAAGAGCGCATTTGGGGAATTACGGGATTGCCAAGTTTGCTTCTTTGCAGGAATCTGTTTGTGCATATATGTTGAATATCAACAGTCATTATGCTTATCAAGATTTACGTAAGATTCGGAGTAAGAGTAGAAGTAATAATGAAAAACCAAGAGGAATGGATTTGGCCGCAGGTTTGTTACGTTATTCGGAACGTGGAGAATCATATGTGAAAGAAATTAGATCTATGATTAGCTATAATCATTTAGAAGCTACAGATACTGCCTTTTTAACCGATAAAGCACCCGTTTTTTTGGTAAGGAAAAATTAAACCTGTCGTCACATGCCTAAAATTGTAATACACACGGAAATTAATGCGGTTCCGCAAGTGGTTTTTGATTTCGCAAGAAGTGTGGATATGCATCAGCTATCCACCGCTAAAACGAACGAAACGGTTATCGCAGGTAGAACCAAGGGTTTGATGGAGAATGGGGAAACTGTAACCTGGAGAGCCAAACATTTTGGAGTTTTTCAAACCCTAACTTCAAAAATCACCCAAATGGAACCACCTGACTATTTTGTAGATCAAATGGTGGTTGGAGTTTTTGATAGTTTTAAGCATGAACACATTTTTGAGCCTATTGGAAAGGGCGTGAGAATGACAGATATTTTTCAATACACCGCACCATTGGGTATATTAGGGAATTTGGCAAATTGTTTATTTCTTAAAAGGTACATGACAAATTTTTTAATACAACGTAATCAAGTCATTAAGTTGGTTTCAGAGGATAAAACTGGTAAAACGTTTTCGTAATAAAAATGTCATTTTC
>CAJXPI010000083.1 GCA_913057875.1 uncultured Flavobacteriales bacterium | reverse complement strand
ACAGAGTAGATCGTCGGCAGCGTCAGATGTGTATAAGAGACAGGACCGGGGATTAAAATAGGCAACTTTAAGCCTAAATTGATGATGTTTTTGATGATTGCTTTGCCAGGCATCTTAATTGCATTGCAGCCTGACCCAGGATCTACATTGGTTTATTTGGCATTCATCTTTGTATTGTATCGAGAAGGAATGTCGGGAAATATTATGATTGTCGGATTAGTAATGGTCATGCTTTTTATAGTGACCCTTTTTGCGAAACAAACCTCCGTAATGATGCCTTTTGTAGACATTGAATTGAATGGTAAATACGTATTGATTTCCTTTTTGGCTTTGATTACTGGAGCGCTGTATTTGCTACTTAAAAACCTAAACAAGAATATTTGGAAAATTCTATTAGCGGGTTTTGTTATCATGGTAGGAACTGTGATGAGTGTAGATTATGTATTTGATAATATTTTTAAAGACCGTCATCGAAATAGAGTCAACGAGCTAGTAGGAATTATATCAGATCCTAGAGGTACAGGTTACAATCAACATCAATCTAAAATTGCTATTGGTTCTGGAGGGTTCTCCGGGAAAGGATTTCTTAATGGCACTCAAACCAAGTACAATTTTGTGCCCGAGCAAAGTACAGATTTTATTTTCTGTACGGTTGGGGAAGAATGGGGTTTTATGGGCAGCTCCTTTGTTATTATTGTTTTTCTAACCCTCATAGGTCGACTCATATTTGTAGCGGAAAGGCAACGTTCCAAGTATGCTAGAATCTATGGATATTCGGTGGCGTCCATTCTCTTTGTCCATTTTATGATTAATATAGGGATGACTATTGGCTTAGCTCCTGTTATTGGAATTCCATTACCCTTCTTTAGTTATGGAGGAACGTCATTATTGTCGTTTTCTATTCTACTTTTCACGTTTGTGAAATTAGATTCCGACCGTAAACACGTTTTGAGTTAGGTTTAAAGACTAAAGACTAAAGACTAAAGACTAAAAGAATCGAAAATCTACGTTTTGATGATTATTAGCGAACTGTTGTAACACTTGATTAAGCAAAAAAAAGCCGATTGAAACAAATCAATCGGCATTTTAAAAAATATTCTTTGTGTTTATTTACACATGTTTTTTGCGAAATCATAGACTAAACGAACTCCAGTTCCAGTACCCCCTTGCGCTTTATAAGCTTCTGGCTTTTCTAAGAATGCCGGTCCTGCAATATCTAGGTGAATCCATGGATAATCTGTAAAATGCTTTAAGAAAACACCGGCAGTAACTACACCTCCAACGGGGCCTCCTAAGTTGGTCATATCAGCTATACTTGAGTCTAATTGTGTTCTATATTCACTCCACATCGGAAGTTCTAAAATACGTTCGTAAACACGTTCTCCACTTGCTTTCAATTGATTCTTTACTTCTTCAGAGGCCGTTGCTACCGAAGCAATACCATGGGATCCGGTAATAGCATGTGCAGCGCCCGTTAAAGTAGCCATGTCAATACATAACATTGGGTCGTATTTTTTGGCCCATACCAGAGCATCCGATAATATCAAACGACCTTCTGCATCCGTATTTTTAACTTCAACGGTGGTTCCGTCACTAATGGTAATTACGTCATCCGCAACTAAGGCATTTTTTCCAATTCTATTATCTGTAGAAGGAACTAATGCGATCGTGTATACAGGTAGTTTGTTTTTTGCAATGGCGTAAATAGCGCCTGCAACACCAGCAGATCCGCCCATATCACTTTTCATGTCGCTCATGTAGGCCCCAGGCTTCAAGTTGTTACCTCCAGTATCATAAACAACACCTTTTCCAACTAAAACCAATGGTTTTTCGTTAACGGCATTCTCAGGTTTGTAAGTCATGATAGAAAAAGTGGGGTCGTCAATACTTCCTAGGTTTACTCCCAGAAGACCACCCATTTTATGCTCTTCAATTTCTTTTTTACTCAAAACACGGGTCTCGAATCCTGCAATTTTCCCTACTTCCACAAAGCGTTTGGCAAGTTCAACAGCATTTAGAGTAATTACAGGTTCATTTACAATATCTCTGGAAAAACAAGTTGCTTCTACCACATTTTCCAATTCTGTTAAATCAGACTGTGCTATAGAAGTAGCATTAACAGTTAGCTCTGAAAGAGGATTCTTTTTTGACTTATCGGTTTTGAATTGAAGGTATTGGTAATTTTCTAAACTCATCCCTTCTAAGAAAGCTAGAACGTTTTCTTTAGAAATAGAAGAGTCAGCAACAAGGTGAAGAGATGCTAATTTTTCAGCATTAATAGATTTGGTAACCTTACTTCCCAAAACACGATAATCTTGAAAGGTCTGGTTTTCGTTATCCACTTTCTTGTTGGCATATGCAGTATAAACCAATTGGTCATTAACCGAAGAAAAACTCATCCCGTTATCTTCCAATTTTATTTTTTGGTTCAAATAAGTAGAAGAAACTCCGGCAACTTGATTTAAATCGGTAGAGGAATTGGCCAACACAATAATATTGTTTGATTTTGCTTCTGCAGAAGCTACTAATTTTATCATTATAGAATTTTTGAGAACAAATTTTTAAACCTCACAAATTTGCAAAAAAAAGGGCAATGAAATGATAGCGGGAAGAGGGTTTTATGGGCAGATTATACATTTAATACATGGAAAAGGGGGCGGTAATAAAATACATTTGCCTTTGTACCTCAGAATGGATTATTTCAGTGACGTTTTTTGCAACTTCTAGAATTTCTTTATCTGAATGTACTTGATTTTTTTCCAGGGTTTTAATTATTCTATTTTGAAAGTTCCAGGCAAATTCTAAATGAGTCATTGTTGGAGTTTCTGTCTTCTGACGTTCAATGAAATTTAAAAAAAGAGTTATCTCATTTTGAATTAAAGAAATATAGATGGGTTTGTATTGGTCCCATCTTTTTCCATAGGTTGATTTGAGTTCTGTAATAATTTTCGAGTACAAATCTTGACATACGATTAACTGATCTAAAGAATCTTCCATGTGTTGTATTCTAATTAAAAGTCAAATTTGAGATTATAATGAAAAGGAATCAACCGTAATATTACCTAAAATGAAAGATGGTATTTTTACCCAAAAGAAGTTTGGGTTAAGTAGATGGATGAAGAAGTATAGTAAGTTTAGTTATTAGATCCCTTTATACATCCTAGCTCGCTGACATTTTTTGTGTCTCGTAACTCAACTTCAAATTAAAGGGATTAATAGTTTCTTTTAGTAGGTAATTTCCGCTGTTTTTATAAAACAGGGGTTTTTACCTAGTTGTTGTTTTAGGCAAAAAAAAACCGAGTTCAAATTAATGAACTCGGCTTTTTTATCCTTTTATATTTTTTTAAAAGTCAAACTTGATTCCTTGTGCTAACGGTAAATCGGTACCATAGTTTAAGGTATTGGTTTGTCTTCTCATATAGGCTTTCCAAGCATCCGATCCAGACTCACGTCCTCCACCTGTTTCTTTTTCTCCACCAAATGCACCGCCAATCTCAGCTCCTGAAGTACCAATGTTTACGTTGGCAATACCGCAATCTGAACCTGCAGCAGAAAGGAACTTATGAGCTTCTCGCATGTTGTTGGTCATAATGGCTGAAGATAACCCTTGATTTACTCCATTTTGCATCTCCATGGCTTCATCAAAGTCACTGTATTTCATTATATATAAAATAGGTGCAAATGTTTCATCTTGAATAATCTCATAGGAATTATCACCTTCACAAATGGCAGGTTTTACATAGCAACCAGACTCGTAACCTTCACCAGTTAAAACGCCTCCTTCTCTAACGATAGTTCCACCTTCAGCTACCAGTTTATCTAATGCTTTAGAATAATTATCTACGGCTTGAGTGTCAATAAGTGGTCCCATATGGTTTGTTGGATTCAATGGATTACCAATTTTTATTTGATCGTAGGCCTTTATGATTTTTTCTTTAACCAAATCGTAAATTGACTCGTGAATAATTAATCTTCTTGTGGAGGTACATCTTTGACCCGCAGTTCCTACAGCTCCAAATACGGCTCCAATTATGGTCATTTCCAAATCAGCATCAGGAGAAACAATAATAGAATTATTACCTCCAAGTTCTAATATGGTCTTACCTAAACGTCCACCTACAGTTGCACCCACTATTTTTCCCATGCGGGTTGATCCGGTAGCAGAAACTAAAGGTATTCGCTTATCTGTAGTCATCATTTCTCCAACTTTGTAATCGCCAGTGATGATGTTTGATAATCCTACTGGTATATCGTTCTCTTCAGCCACCATGTTGAATATGTTTTGACAAGCGAGTGCACACATCGGAGCTTTTTCAGAACCTTTCCAAACAATAGGATCTCCACAAACCCATGCAATAGCGGCATTCCATGCCCAAACAGCAACGGGAAAGTTAAAAGCCGAGATGACTCCTACCACACCTAAAGGATGGTATTGCTCTTGCATCGCATGTTGGGCACGCTCCGACTTAATGGTTAAACCATGTAATTGACGTGAAAGACCAACTGCAAAGTCACAGATATCAATCATTTCTTGCACTTCTCCCCAACCTTCTTGAAGAGATTTACCCATTTCATAGGACACTAATCTGCCTAATGGGTCTTTCAATTCTCGTAATTTATTACCAAATTGACGTACAAATTCACCTCTGATTGGGGCGGGAACAACTCTCCACTCTTTAAACGCAGCTGTAGCCGCAGTCATTACTTTTTGATAATCTTCCGCAGTAGAAGAACTAACCTTACCAATTAGCTTACCATCTACTGGAGAATGAGATTCGAAAGTGTCACCGTTTCCGAAAAATTCAGAACCGGTAGAAGTTCCGTTATTTACTTCTTCTAAGCCTAGAGCTTTCAAAGCATTTTGAATACCGTAATCGTTACTCATATTTAGTGTTTTTTGTCTTTAAAATGGGCATCAAAATTAGGTAAGAAAAAGGCAATAATGGGCATAAAAATCTTTTTGTTAAGTTTTTATTAAGATGGCTGTGGTACCTTATTTAAAGTTTGGTTGATTTATTATTGTATAAACAATTAAAACAACAATTATGAAATCAATCAATACATGGTTAATGGGTGCGGGTATGGCACTATTGACATTTACGGTTAATGCACAAGATTTACCAAAACCAAGTCCAGCGGCTTCATTCTCTCAAACGGTTGGAGTCACTAATATTTCAATGAAATATTCTAGGCCTTCCGTAAAAGGCAGAACCATTTGGGGTGAATTGGTACCTTACGGTAAAATGTGGCGTGCTGGAGCAAATTCCTCGACTAAAATTGAATTTGGAACGGAAGTAATGATAAATGGAGTAAGTGTGCCAGCAGGTGAATACGCTTTGTTTGTTATGCCCTCAAAAGAAGAGTGGACTTTTGTAATTAGTAATCACATAACTGGTAATGGTACTTCTGGATATACCGAAGAGTCGGATGTGGTTAGGGTTTCTGTTAAACCAGAAGAACATGCTATGGTAGAAAACCTAATGTTTTCAATGGATCAAATTAATGATGAATCAGCAAGGGTTAGTCTTTCATGGGAAAGATTAAGTGCCAGTTTTGAGGTGACTATTAATACCAAAGAGTTTGCAGGTAAAAATGTAGAAATGATGGTGAAAAAAGCAGATAACAGCTTTAGCACCTATAATGATGCGGCTAAATGGTACATGAGTACCGGAGATAATGCAAAAGCATTAGAGATGGCTCAAAAATCAGTTTCTCAGAATAAAAGATTCTGGAATTTAACGGTACTGTCTGAAGCATACATGGCTAGTGGTGATAAGAAAATGGCCATTGAAACTGCAAAAGAGGCTATTAAAATGTCAGAGAAAGCGGAGTACATGCCATACGTAAAAAGAAATACAGAAAACATTGAAAAGTGGGACACTGCAAAGTAAGCTTCTTTTAAATCTTTTTCGAAGCCTCTTGGAATTCTCCAAGGGGCTTTTTTGTTCTTTACTTTTTACTGACTAAACATCCCTTCCATTTGTTTTAATTTGCACTTTCATGAAAAGATCCAATCAGCACATATCGGTATTTATTTACATTTTAATGGGTTATACCATCATTCAATTTTTTTGGTGGACTTACTTAATTTTTGAACTTAATGCAGAAATTATTGCGTTAGAAAAGATTGTAATGGACTTGTCTCCGGTTTCGGAAGTGGCTCGAGTTATTTCTGCAAAGGGCGATTTGGAGGCTATATTTTATAAAAAGAAATTGATGATAATGGGTGAAGGAGGTGTGTTCTTGGTCATTTTATTAATTGGGTTTTATTTGATTAAGAGTTCGCATCAAAAAGAGATTTCTTTAGCCAAACAAGAGCAAAATTTTATGTTGGCAATAACACATGAACTCAACTCCCCTTTGGCTGCCATTAAATTAAATATTGAAACGTTGCGTAAGCGTAAGCTTTCTTCGGACAAGGTAGAAATGGTTTTAGAAAGAACGGCACAAGAGTCGGAACGACTAAATCACTTAATTAATAATATTTTAGCCACTTCTCGCATGGAGAAAACAGGCTTTGAATTGTATCTGGAACAGGTCAATCTCAGTGCGCAAATTACGGGTCTAATTTCTAAATATGAGTTGTTGATTCCGCAAAACATTTCGTTTAATTATACCGGTGAAATTTATGCCAATGTGGATATTCTGAGTTTTGAATTGATTATTCAAAACTTGATTGAAAATGCTTCCAAGTACAGTGAGAAGGATACCGAAATAAGTCTATCCCTAAGGGAAGAAAAAGGACAAATAGAATTAGCGGTAGCTGATGTAGGAATAGGTATTTCGGATAAAGAAAAAACAAAGGTGCTTAATAAGTTTTATCGGGTTGGTAATGAAGGAACTCGTAAATCTAAAGGTACTGGATTAGGCTTGTATTTGGTCTCTAGTTTAGTCACCGAAATGAATGGTAAACTGACTATTTCAGATAATTTGCCGCAAGGATGTATTTTTAAAATAGAAGTGCCAACCGGAAATTGAATACCTCATTACTCTATGATGAATTCAATCCAATAAAATTGGCTATTTTGGCGGCTCCAAAAATGAGTGGTTTTCGTACCATACAAATACAATAGAAATCAACTAATTATGAATAAAACACAAGAATTTATTTCTGAAAACAAAGAAGTTTTTTTAAGCGAACTTTTTGATTTGCTGAGAATACCTTCGGTAAGTGCAGATCCTTCCAAAAAGGAAGATATGATTAAAACGGCTGAAAGCGTAAAGCAATCATTATTGGATGCAGGGGCAGATATGGCTGAGCTATGTGAAACTCCAGGTAACCCTATTGTATATGCTGAGAAAATTATTGATTCAGCTTTACCAACGGTAGTCGTTTATGGCCATTACGATGTGCAACCTGCCGATCCACTTGATTTGTGGGACTCACCCGCTTTTGAACCGGTGGTTAAGAAAACAGAGATTCATCCTGAAGGTGCCATTTTTGCACGTGGGGCATGTGATGATAAAGGACAAATGTTCATGCATGTGAAAGCATTTGAGGCCATGAACAAGTCTGGCGAATTGCCATGTAACGTAAAGTTCATGATTGAAGGCGAAGAAGAAGTTGGGTCTATTTGCCTAGATGCATTCGTAAAGGAAAACCATGAGAAATTAGCGGGTGATGTCATCCTTATTTCTGATACTGGAATGTTGGCAAACAATACGCCATCTATAACCACAGGACTAAGAGGCTTGAGTTACGTAGAAGTAGAAGTTACAGGTCCAAATAGAGACTTACACTCGGGATTATATGGAGGAGCAGTTGCCAATCCGATTAACGTATTGAACCGTATGATAGCTTCTTTGCAAGATGAAAATAAGCACATTACTATTCCTGGATTCTACGATAAAGTAGTAGAACTTTCTGAGAAAGAAAGAACAGAGATGGGCAAAGCGCCTTTTAGTATTGAAGATTACAAAGCAGCTCTTGATTTAGGAGATGTAGAAGGTGAGGCTGGATATTCAACTATGGAAAGAGCTACCATTCGTCCTACATTAGATGTAAATGGTATTTGGGGTGGTTACCAAGGTGAAGGAGCTAAAACGGTTATTGCCTCAAAGGCATACGCTAAGATTTCTATGCGTTTAGTACCAGATCAAGATCCAGATGAAATTACCGAGTTGTTTGTTAAACATTTCGAAAGCATTGCCCCAGATAGCGTTAAAGTTAAAGTAACAGCACATCACGGTGGTATGCCGTACGTTTCGCCAACAGACTCTATCGCATACAATGCTGCAAGTAAAGCTATGGAAGAAGCATTTGGAAAAAAACCTATTCCAGTACGTTCAGGAGGGTCAATTCCTATTGTATCTTTATTTGAACAAGAATTAAAAATGAAAACTATTTTGTTTGGTTTCGGTTTAGATTCTGATGCTATTCATTCACCAAATGAGCATTACGGTTTATTTAATTTCTACAAAGGAATTGAGACTATTCCTTATTTCTATAAACACTTTGTGGAAATGAAGAAGTAATTAGATCTTTATATAACTAAAAAAGCCTGACAATTATTTGTCAGGTTTTTTTTTGATCTAGTGGTTAGGAAAACAAAAGAGCAAAAAAAACAGGACTCCTATTAGGAGCCCTGTTTCTATCGGAGTTTCTATATATTTAGGGATATACAGAATGTTTAGTCTAATTAAAGAGTTGCTGTCCAACCTGCAGTCCAATCATCAGATGCAGACACTGCACCAATGTAGTTAGCAGAGTTAAACCAAGACCCTAAAGAAGAAGGATCAGTTGCCTCGCTACCAGTGTAAACACCTAGGTAACCGTTTAAGAAAGATGCATCAGTAACAGCGTTCTTAGCATCGTTCATGAATGGATCACAATCTTTCCATGCAGATGCATTAGTAGAAGAAGAGATAGAAGAAGTCACTAATAAAGAACCATCATTCATGTTGTCAGTAGTTTGCGTAGAAGGAGCTTCATCAGAAACTCTATATCCGTGCTTAGGAGCATCAGTTACAATTGCATTGTAAATTTTACCTTTTGTACCTGCTCTTAAACGGAAACCAGTGTTAGAAGCATCGCCATCGTCAGCTAATACTACTGTAATGTTAGATAAAGTTGGGTTTGAAAATGGTTCAGCAGCGTTATCATCACCATTATTATCACACTCAAAACCTCTGTCACCCTTATCTGTGTGTTGGTTAACTACTAAAAATTGTCCGTTTCCAGTCCATCCTTGAGTCCAGTCAAAAGAATCATCATGGTTACCAGTAGAAATACAGTAACGTACATTTACCGTACCACCGTAAAATTCAAATCCATCATCCGCACCTCTGTATGCTTGACAGTAAGAAACCTGCGTACCTGACCCTACACCTTGAAATGCAAATCCGTTTAATTCGTTATCCGTACCTAAGATACGACCAGCGTATTCAACACGTACATATTTTAATACCCCAGAGTTATCATCTGATTGGTCACCTCCATAAGTTCCAGTTCCACCTTCACCTTCAGCAGTACCACCAGTTACGTTAATTGGAGCATATCCGTTTAAGATAATTCCTCCCCAATCACCTGGCTGTGGAGTAGCTTTAATCGTTGTGAAAACAATTGGGTTAGAAGCTGTTCCTTCTGCCATGATTTTACCACCTTGGCTGATAGCTAAAAATGGAGTAGTACCATCATCTGCAGCTTTTACAGTTGTACCTGCTTCAATTGTTAAAGTACTTCCATTTTTCACAAATACTCCAGCTGATAATAACCAGTTAGTGCTTGCTGAGAAAGTATAATCAGTATTGATTGTACCTACTACTTTGCTATACTCAACTCCATCAATAGTTTCTGTTGTTACAGCATACGTGTTAGTTGATCCTGCTGGTTCGGTAGGTTCATCTTTACAAGAAGTAAGACCTAAAACTGCTGTTAAAGCAAATAAACCTGCGATTTGTGTAAATTTTTTCATTTCGAATTTTGTTAGTTTTTTTCGTTTTAAACTTTGATGCAAATAACGACCCCGACTGTTATTTTGGACTTAAGCCACCGTTAACGAATGTTTAATTAAACCCAGTTAATGTTAAGGAATTGTTGCCTTGAAAGTTTATGGCATAAAAAAGCCCCAAGGCCTTTAAAACCTTGAGGCTTCTAAATGTTTTGAATTATTATTTACCGAAAATTTTGTAAACTAAAGTGGCACCTACATCCATACCTCTTTGGTAAGAATCAACAATGGTATTTGCGTTTCCTTGGGTAGATTCTTGTTCAATTTGAATTTCTGGATTTAACAAGTTGTTAGCAGAAACATTGAATTGCCAATGTGCACCAATATCGTTTTTCCAAGTAAGGTTTAAAGTATTAATGGCTTGCTCATATGCATCACCAATGTTTTGACGACCCACAGAATATAATCTTCTGCTAAAGAAATTGTAAGATAATGTGGCTGAAGTCTTATACTTTTCTGTAAATCTCTTTTCATAAGATAAATCAGCGTTTGCCAAAATTGGAGAAGCTCCTTGAAGTTGACGATTTGGGTTGTTAACCGTTACACCTTGAGTAATGTCAATCTCTACAGTTGAATAGATGTAAGAGAAATTTGCTCCAACTCCAAAGTTTCTTAAAGGAGAATCTTTAGAAACAAAGTTTCTGAATTTTTTGATAAACTCTAACTCAATTCCATACGCTTGTGCTGATTTAGCATTTTGGTAAGTAAGTAGAATACCAGAAGCAGAGCCAATAGTTACTTGTTCAATTGGTTTGTCAATCATTCTTCCAAATACAGTTACCGAGTATAAATCTCCTGAATTTGGATAATGTTCGTAACGTACATCAAAGTTTGAGTTACTTGAGTTTCTTAATAATGGATTACCTTGTTTTACCTTACCTCCAAAAAATTCACGGTATTGGAATGGAGCTAATTCCTTAAAGTTTGGTCGAGTAACGGTTTGCGATGCTACAAATCGTACGGAACTTTTTGTGTCTGGGCTAAATTTCAAAGATGCCATTGGAAGGAAACTCAATGTGTCAATGACTTCATTTTGGATAAACTGAGGATCTAACGGACTTGATTGGTTTCTGTATCGGATTTCTTGGAAACTTTTCTCAGCCCTTAATCCCACCAAACCATACCATTTTTCATTGAAATGATAATCTAAAGAAGCATAACCCGAATGTAATATTAAAGTACCTTCTGTCGCTGATTCTGGTCGAGACTCCTCACGTTGCCAAAAAATGCCCGCTTCATGATTCTGGTCGTTGATGTAATCATCAGGAGCATCTGCGTTTACATGTTCGTAACCGTTTGATGGATTGAAACTTTTTAAATTATGCGAGTAAAATTTAAAATCTTGAGCTCTTCTTTTTACTCTTCCTTGGTACCCACCAGTAACCGTCATTTTAGGTTTGTCTAATGAATCGGTTTTGATTACATATGTCCCATTAACGGCATAGTTCATTTCGTTTTCATCTAAGTACATGAAATAACGATGTTGATCTGCTACGTTATCTGTTAAGAATCTAAATTGAGAACGATCGGTAAATCCAGGTTCGTGCGTGTAAATTAACTGACGTCTGTCTGGTTCCTTACTTCCAGTAATTTGGTAAGCGGCATTCCAGTTAATAGTTAGTTTCTCGTCCATTAATTTATGAGAACCTAAAACTTGGTTAGACCATAGTTTGTTTTGTACCCAAGTATAACGTCTAGAAAAGATATCCCCTAAGTTATCGTAATCCCAGTGGTAACCATCCGTTTCACGAACATCGTTATCAGATAGGTTAACAAATAAAGTATTAAATTTAATGTTGTTATTGGTATTGAATCGGTAGTACATTGATCCTAATGCCGAAGTACGCGTACTTTGAACGGTTGAATTGTATGCGTAATCAATAATGGTTGCATCTTGGGCGTTTACTACTCTATGTACACCAGAAAGATTGTTCGATTTGTTCTCAAATGAACCTAATACTAAAAAACCAAACCCTTTTGTATTGTCTTCTTTTCCATAAAAGTTACCTAAGTTGAACCCAAATTTGGAATTCATTGGAGCTTTAATAGATGTTGGATTAAAGTTCTTTTCAAAAGGAATTCCCGGATAGCTTGGGTTTCTAGATGGATCGTTACTGTTATAAAGAGTTGTGTTTGGATTGTCCATGGTGTTGAATTTTGCATTCAATTCTTTTGGAACCTCTCTGGTTCCATCGTCAAATCCAAAATAATCAGTTGATCCCCCATTATATCCCTGTCTCTTATACACATCTCCGAGCCCACGAGACTCCTGAGCATCTCG
>CAJXPI010000082.1 GCA_913057875.1 uncultured Flavobacteriales bacterium | reverse complement strand
GTCTCGTGGGCTCGGAGATGTGTATAAGAGACAGGTGCGAGCTCATGACCAGAGGGAATAAAAAAATGAAAAAGCGTTAAAAAGAATTCCTATATTTTAATGGGTAAGAGTTTAATTGCAAAAAAAAAAAGGTTTTGTCAATTATTAAAATGTTCTTAAAAGATACTTTCTTTGAGCACCAAACAACACAACCATAAAATGAAAATCCAAAACGCTACTACAGCGCATTTGCCAGCTATCATGAACATTGTAAAAGAGGCACAAGCCTACCTTGCATCATTGCAAATTGACCAGTGGCAAGATGGCTATCCTACCCAAGAGCTTTTTGAACGAGATGTAGACAATAAGGAGTGTTTTGTAATTACCAATGATCAAAATGAAGTGATGGGAACCGTAATGTTTTCTATTCGTCCAGAACCCACTTATACCCAAATTGATGGCCACTGGATCATTCCAGTAAATGAGCCTTACGGAGTAATTCATCGCTTGGCAGTGAGTAATCGTTTTAGAAGTACCGGAATGGCACGTTTTGTATTCGACTATTTTGAAAACATGCTCAAAGAACAAGGCATTTCTAACCTCAAAATAGATACGCATCCAGATAATCAAGGAATGCAAAAACTCATAAAAAATAGGGGATATGCTTATTGTGGGGTGATTACTTTGGAGAGTAAAGCCATTCGATTAGCTTTTGAAAAGGCTGTAGATTAAACTAAGAAATACTTAACGATTTAGATAAATTGCACTATTCAAGATGTAGTACATTAGCGGTGTTGATGAGAACAAAGCATTTTATTCTTTTAGCAGTATTGTTGATAGGAAGCGTGAGAGTAATAACGCAAACCTTAAACGATTCTGATTTACTGGAAATGCGACAATCCCGTTTTGCTTCTCTAAGCACGCTAAACGATATCTATCAATTTGAACCTACTGATAAATATTATACCAACGGCTTGCATGTGCAGTATGCCGATGGATGGTTCAATAAAAATTGGACAAACGCTTTGTTGCTAAATCCACTATCGCAAAGCAAAAGCAGTTTTTTGCTGAATGTAGGTCAGGACATTTATACTCCGGTAAACATATTTCAATCGGCTATTGATAGTACAGATGTTCCATATTCTGGGGCTTTGTTGGCCACTTTAATTCGACAAGCCAATAATCCAGCTAAGGGATTTCGATGGGAGTCCAAGTTTGTTATTGGAATTCAAGGTCCAGCATCTGGGGCGGGTGCAGTGCAATATTGGTATCACGATATTTCAAATAACCCAGAGCCCAATGGATGGCATAATCAAATTGGTAATGGATTAATACTGGATTATGAAGTGGCGGTAGAGCGACTATTACCTATTCAAAATGAATTTGTAGAGTGGAACGTGAATGCTGCCGCTCATGTGGGTACGTATTTGAATTATGCTACGGTAGGAACTTTGGCTAAAATAGGCTGGTTCAATTATTCATATTCCGATTACAATGGTCGGCCTAATACTTTTGCCTCAAAGGCAAGTTACACCACTGATGATTTACGATGGCGTAAAAAATCAGGTAAGGTATCTAAGAAGCGTAAAACACGGGTAAACGGAACCTGGCAGTTGTACGGCATCATTGGTGCCAATGCCAAAGCACTAGCTTATGACGGTAGAGTACAAGGGAGTCTGATTCCGTTTCAATCGAGCCCTTATTTATGGAGTAGTTCAGATTACGAACACTTCAACGTGCAATTGGTACTGGGTGCCACTTTAAGCTATAAAAATGTGTTGCTCCAATTCGTTCACCGCGAACAACGTGATGTATACAAAGGCTTTGGTGCCTTCAGCTGGGCGGAGATTAAAGCCGTGGTGGTTTTTTGAAATTTTTTCTTCTTAATATTTGGAATTTCAAAAGTTTAAGGAAACTTTCTTATCCTTTTTGTAAAAACCACTTATTTAAATATCTTCGGAAGTGTATTTTGTTTTTAAATCATTACCTCTGTGAATAAATCTACGGCTAGTTCAAAATCATTATTTTCTTCGTTTAAAACCGATGCTTTATCAGGTGTCGTGGTGTTCTTAGTAGCGTTGCCGCTATGTTTAGGAATTTCAGTGGCGTCCGGTGCCTCCGCTTTTTCCGGAATCATCACGGGTATTATTGGTGGGTTAGTTGTAGGTTATTTAAGTGGTTCTCATGTAAGTGTTTCGGGGCCTGCCGCCAGTTTAATTGCCATCGTTATTGTGGCCATTCAAGATCTGGGATTTGAGGCCTTTTTGCTTGCTGGGGTTTTAGCTGGGGTGTTTCAATTAATTCTTGGTTTTGCCAAGGCAGGTACCTTTTCTAATTTTATTCCATCGGGTGTTATTCAGGGAATGTTATCGGGTATTGGACTCATCATTATTTTTAAAGAAATTCCACATACCATTGGGTATGACAAAGAACATGAAGGTGATTTCTTTAACTATAGCCTAACCGATACAGCCGATGGGTCCTACATAGATGAGATAATTCATTCTTTGAACTTTGCGCATTCAGGAGCCATCATTGTAACCCTTGTTTCTCTAGCCATTTTAATTGCTTTTTCACAAGTCAATTTTCTCAAGAAAATCAAATTTTTACCAGGTGCGTTAGTGGCTGTTATTTTGGGTGTGGTATTAAATGAAATTTTTAGAGTTTTTAGCCCAAGTCTGTACATCTCAGGAGATCATTTGGTAGAACTACCGGTTCCTGGATCAGCCAGTGAGTTTTTAGGGCAGTTTTCATTACCTGATTTCGGAGCTATCTTGAACCCAGAAATTTGGGTAACTGCCTTGACTATTGCTGCAGTAGCCAGTATTGCCACCTTGTTAACCATAGAAGCGGGTGATAGATTAGATCCTTACAAACGATACTCAAATGGAAATACAGAGCTTAAGGCTCAGGGAGTGGGTAATATTCTCTCCTGTTTGATTGGTGGATTGCCAATGACTTCTGTTATTGTGAGAACCACTGCCAATATTGATGCAGGGGCACGTTCTAAATTCTCGGCCATTTTTCACGGGTTTTTGGTATTGTTAACGGTGATATTAATCCCGGTATTATTGAACAAAATACCTATGGCTAGTTTAGCTGCTATTCTTTTATTGATTGGGTTTAAGCTAGCAAGTCCATCTGTGTTTATAAAAATGTGGCGCATTGGTAAATACCATTTTATTCCGTTCATGATTACCACCATTTGTGTAGTAAGTTTAGATTTATTGAAAGGAGTAGGTTTAGGGTTGGTTGTGAGTTCCATGTTTATTTTGAAAGGAAATATGAAACTGGCTTATTTCTTTAAAAAGGAAAAGCACAAGGAAGGAGAGGATATTCATATTGATCTAGCTCAAGAAGTTTCTTTTCTGAATAAAGCAGCCATAAAACAAACGTTATCTCATATACCTGAAGGGTCTAAGCTGATTATTAGTGCCAAAAACACCGTGTACATTGATTATGATGTGCTAGAATTGATTAAAGATTTTAAACGTAACGGAGCCAAGGAAAGAAATATCACCGTGGTGCTTCAAGGCTTTAAAGGAAGCTATAATGTAGAGAATACCTATGAGGGGCATGTGTATTAAAATTGTATTTCCATTTTCAGGCGAGACACCAGGTCAAAACAAGTCGTAGCGAAAGACGCTACGACTAACGTAATTATTGCTAAAAAAAAAATTGCTAGGTTCAGCGTAACGTCTGTCGTTACGCTGGTTGTTAACAAGACTTCTGGCCTGAACTAGAACTATGACGTAAAAATGATTTTCCTTTTTTAAATAATCTGTACTGTAAACAATTCAGTACACTTTTGGTTCCCTTTAAAGGTATTAAGGTTAACGGTTTAATTCTAAAATACTACAAATGAAAAATGCTATTCTAATTCTATTTTTTTTCTCTGGTTTAACCAGCATTGCCCAAACGTCTAATTATGTTCCCTTTGTAAAGGAAAACTCTCAATGGAGTTATAAATACGTCAGTGAAATTGGTGAAGAAGGTGCCGGTCCGAGTTTCCGAATAATGGAGGATACCACCATAAATGGAGTTTCCTACAAAAAAATGTGGGTAGGAGGGCAATATGATGGTGCTATTCGAGAAACCAATAAAACGGTATATTATTTTTCTAAGGATTCTATTTCTGAATCGGTGTTGTATGATTTTAATCTGCAAGTAGGTGATACGGTTCATAATCCGTATGGTAGGGCTATTTGTGCTCCATTTCCCATAATTGTTACATCAGTAGATTCAATGTTGCTGAATGATAACCATATAAAAGTATATTTATTTAATTCACCATTTATTAGTTGGTGGGAGGGTGTAGGTAACTTGCACTATTTGCTCGACCCATTTACTTATTTATGCGTGTCTGGAAATAATTCTCTAGAATGTATGAATCATGATACCGGACTTTTTTATGGTGAACCAGATGCAGGTTGTGTAGTTTCTGTTAAAGAAACTTATGCAGTCTCCGATTGGAAGATGTTTCCTAACCCATCAGAATCGAATTTCACTATTCAAGTAAATGCGAACCAAGTTAAACACATACGCATTTATGATATTACTGGAGTGGAGGTATTGTTTAAACAAGATTTCACAGAGAATGAGGTTTCGGTTAGTATAAAAAATAAAGGTATTTACATCGTGCAAATAACCCGGGTCAATGGTGATGCTTCAGTAAAAAGAATGGTAATTAAATAGCGTTTATCTTTCTAATCCTTGAATCTTCTGATTCAGGCTAGAAACCTAGTCAAAACAAGTCGTAGCGAAAGACGCTACTTCTGACGTAGTTATTGCTAAATTCAGAATCTGAAAATTCAGCGTAAGGAGACTGAGCGTAGTCGAAGTCTCCTTACGATGGATGGTTCGCAAGGAGTTCCGCCTGTTTTTCTAATTATTTCCGCCTTAAATCTAAAAAAAGGTTAAAACCCATTTTGAGCATCCAATAATAAGTGGAACAAAAACGTTAAAAAGTCGTTGAAATTTTTATTTACACTGTTCTATACTATGGTGTTAAATGCTATATTTTGCGTATCTCTTTCGTCAAACTATAAAATTCCATGTCCCTATGAAATTTAAATTTCTACTGCTATGTTTTGTGCTTTTTGGAGCGCAAAGTTGTTCGGATTCTAGCCCCGAAGAAAATAAAATCAACCCTGGGTTTACCCAGTATATTACGGGGTTCACTTCAGGAATCATTTCTAAAAACAGCTCCATTCACATTAAGCTGGCCGAAAAAAGCAAGAATTTTACCGAACCCAACGGAGAAGTAGAGGACGATTTGTTTGACTTTTCGCCCAATGTAGATGGGGAAGCGTATTGGTTAGATAACCGTACCATTGAGTTTAGACCCGAAGAACCTATGAAATCAGGTACGGATTATGAAGTTACTTTTGATCTGGAAGAAGTAGCCAAAGTGCCTAAGGAATTTGAGTCGTTCGTTTTTATGGTGCGTACCATCACCCAAACATTCCATGTAGAAACCGAAGGAATTACCCCATATAACCCGAAAGACCTTATTTGGAACCGGTTTAAGGGGAGATTAACCACCGCAGATTACTTAGATCAAGACGAAGCCGAGCAGTTATTGCTAATTAGCATGGGCGGACAAAAATTAAAAGCATCATGGGTGCATAATTCCATGGGAACCGTGCATGAGTTTACCGTAGATTCCGTTGAACGAAAAGACGATGCGCAAATCATTTTACTGGAATACAACGGAAACGAGTTTGATATTACAACCGAAGGCAAGGAGGAAATGGAATTACCCTCTCTAAGCGATTTTAAGTTGATGTCGACTAAATTGCATCAAGAACCCGAACAAAAGGTGGTGTTGCACTTCTCTGATGCTTTAAAGGATAAACAACAGTTACGAGGCTTAATTCGTTTCTCCGATTTTGACAATTTACGTTTTGATGTTTCCAATAACGTGGTGACCATTTATCCACAGTCGCGTTTATCAGGGGTGCATACTTTGCTAATTGAAGAGTCTTTGCTGAATACCATGTCGCATAAACTCACCAAAGCAGAGAAAATTGAAATGAACTTTATTGAAACCAAACCACAGGTTTCATTTAACCATACGGGAGTGATACTTCCAAGTACAAAAGGTTTAGTATTTCCGTTTCAAGCGGTGAATTTAAAAGCGGTTCAAGTAGAAATTGTAAAGATCTATGAAAACAACATGCATCAATTTCTACAAGCCAATGATTTGAATGGCAGTTACCAATTGTCACGGGTAGGGAAGTTGATTTACCGTAAAAAAGTAGATTTATTAACCGAGAACACGGTGCGTGGCGGTTGGAATACCCATTACATTGATATTGCCAAGTTAGTAGAAACGGAGCCTGGAGCCATTTACCGAGTGACTTTGAATATCAAAAAGAGTTATTCTACCTATCCCTGTGAGGATGACGATTCCAGTACGGAAGAGGAGTTTGAAGAATCTCTTTCGGATAGTTGGGAAGATGAATCCTTCAATGCCTATGAAGGATGGGATTATTATGAGGATGATTATTACTACGATTATGATTACGACTGGAAAGAGCGTGAGAATCCTTGCCATTCTTCTTATTACCGAAACCGTTCTATTACGACCAACATTTTAGCCAGTAATATGGGGGTAATTGCCAAAGCAGGTAAGGATAAGAAAATGCTAGTGGCGATAAGCGATTTACGTACCGCGTTGCCATTGAGTGGAGTAGATGTGAAGTTGTATGATTTCCAAAACCAAGTAATAGGTCAAGGTTCTACTGGAGGAGATGGAAATGTAGTTATCGAAGCATCCGCTAAACCGTTTTTAGTGGTAGCCGTTCAAGGAAACGAGAAAGGGTACTTGAAAGTGCAAGATGGAACCGCATTATCCACAAGTCACTTTAATGTAAACGGGGCCGTGGTTCAAGATGGATTAAAAGGATTTCTGTACGGAGAACGAGGGGTTTGGCGACCAGGAGATACCCTGTTTTTGTCGTTCATGTTAGAGGACAATATGAATAAATTGCCTGAAGATCACCCGGTTAAATTAGAATTGTACGACCCTAAAAATCAGTTGAGGTCAAAGTTGGTAAATACGCAGGGAATTAACGGGTTATATCGATTTACTGTTCCAACAGATGCGGATGATGAAACGGGCACTTGGCGCGCAAAAGTGAAAGTAGGGAATGCTTCTTTTTCCAAATACTTAAGAGTGGAAACCGTAAAACCTAACCGACTAAAAGTGAAGTTTGATTTGGGCGTGGATGAAATTCCGCACGATATGAAAGATCAAAAAGCGAGTCTAGATGTTAAGTGGTTACATGGAGCTACCGCCAAAAACATGAACGCTAAAATCATGGTAACTTTATCGCCATCTACCACACGATTTAAAGGTTTTGAAAAATATTCGTTTTTAGATTACACCAAATCGTATAATGCGGATGAGCAGTTAATGTTTGAGGGTGAGATCAATAGCGAGGGACATGCAGATGTGCCCGTAAAATTGGAGCTTGGAGATGCTTCGCCTGGAAAATTACGTGCTTCTTTCAATATTCGGGTTTTTGAACCAAGTGGCGACTTTAGTGTGGACCGTTTCTCCACCACATACTCGCCATTTAAGCGCTATGTGGGTGTGAAACTCCCAGAAGGTACCCGTCATCGCACTTTTTCTACCGATACGGTAAATTACTTTGAAGTAGTTACGCTGAACGAGGATGGTTCATTGGCTAACGTGAAGGATTTAGAGGTACAGATATTTAAGACCGAGTGGCGTTGGTGGTGGGATGCTTCCTCACGCAATTATGGGCATTACATGGGTAGCAATTATGAGCGTATGACCTATACCACCAAGGTTTCTACCATTAACGGGCGCGCTAGAGTTCCATTTGAAATCAAGTATCCAGATTGGGGGCGTTACATGATTAGAGTGATTGACAAAGAAAGTAATCATAGCGCTACACAAGATATGTACATTGATTGGCCTTCTTGGCGTGCGCGTTCAGAATCAAATGTTCCGGATGGAGCCAACGTTTTAACCTTTGATACCGACACTTCCGATTATGAATTAGGGCAAACGGCAAAAGTGACTATTCCTTCTTCTGGCAAGAGTAGAGCTTTGGTGACGGTGGAGAATGGATCTAAGATTTTACAAGCGGAGTGGATTGAAACAGGAGAGAAAGAATTGGTTCATCAAGTAAAAATCACTCCTGAAATGGCACCAAATGCATTTATTCATGTCATGATGATTCAAGAACATGCACATGATAATAGTTTGCCAATGCGTATGTACGGAGTGGTACCTATTAATGTGACCAATCCTAATACGCACGTACATCCCATAATCAAAATGGCTGATGAATTGGCTCCAGAAACCACTACCAAAGTGACCGTTTCTGAACGTGATGGTCGTCCAACCACCTACACACTTGCCGTGGTAGATGAAGGCTTGTTAGATTTAACTCGTTTTCGTACTCCAGATCCGCATCCTGTATTTTACGCCAAAGAAGCTTTGGGCGTAAAAACGTGGGATTTCTACGACCAAGTTATTGGAGCCTATAGCGGAGAGTTGCAACGGGTAATCAGTATTGGTGGTGATGAAGGAAAGAACGGAAAATCAAAGGATAAGGTGAACCGATTTAAACCAATGGTTCGCTATATAGGTCCGTTTGAATTGGACGCCAATGATGAGAATACGCACGAAATTTCTATTCCTAATTACATAGGTTCTGTGCGGGTTATGGTAGTAGCTGGGCAAGATGCAGCCTATGGAAATGCCGAGAAAGCAGTTCCCGTAAAGAAACCATTAATGGTGTTAGCTACTTTACCAAGAGTGCTAGGTCCGGCCGAAAAAGTGAAGCTTCCAGTGACCGTATTTGCAATGGATAAGAAAATTAAGGATGTGAAAATTGAAGTAAAAGCCAATAATATGTTCAAATCTAATTTCACCAAAACCAAAAAGATTCACTTTGATAAACCCGATGATCAGGTAGTTAACTTTGAACTAGAAGTAGAAGATGGAATTGGGAAAGGTACCGTTCAAGTAATTGTTACAGGTCATGGCGAAAGATCTACCTACGAAATTGAATTGTTGGTTCGTAATCCAAATAGTCCCGTTTACAAATACCAAGAAATGGTGGTAGATGCTGGGAAAACATGGAATGATTCCATTCATTTATTTGGGGTGAAAGGAACGAATTCTGCCGTACTGGAATTGTCAAGAATGGCACCCATTGACTTTGATCGTAGGTTAAAACAATTAATCGATTATCCGCATGGATGTGCCGAACAGACTACTTCTCAAGCGTTCCCACAATTGTTCTTGAAAAACGTGATGGAGGAAGATATTCCAGTATTTCAACGTGCAGCTGAAAATGTGAATATTGCCTTAGATAAATTACGTTCTTTCCAACACAGTGATGGTGGGTTTAGGTATTGGCCAAGCTATAACTACTCCAGCGACTGGGTGAGTTCATACATTGGTCACTTTATGTTAGAGGCCGAACGTCACGGATTTGATGTGAATGCGAACACTAAGAAAAACTGGATCAAATACCAGAAGAATAAAGCAAGGAGTTATTCACGAGACCGATCATGGAACTACCGATATTTAGACCTAGCACAGGCGTACCGTCTATTTACATTGGCTTTGGCCAATGAACCAGATTTAGGGAGTATGAACCGCTTAAAAGCATCCAATGACTTGGAAGATGTGGGGCTTTGGCGATTAGCTGCCGCATATCATTTGGCGGGACAAACCGCTATTGCAGAGGAATTGGTGGCTGGACTGAGTACCCATGCGGGTAATGCTGAACCCAATCCATATTACTATTATTCTTATGGTTCCAAAGAGCGTGATGAGGCTATGATACTGGAATCGATGTTGATTATGGGTAAACGAAACGAGGGAATGAGTTTAATGAAAAGCATTTCGGCCGCGTTAACCTCGCAACAATGGATGAGTACCCAAACAACCGCTTATTGTTTAATGACCATGGTTAAGTTTGGAGGCGAAAAGGGCGTGTCTAACGAGATGAAATACGCTTACACTATCAACACCAAGCAAAAGGACGATTTAACCACGTTAATGCCCTTAAAACAAATTCAGGTAGAAGATGTGAGTAAAAAGGAGATTCCATTTACCCTAAACAACAAGGGAGAAGGACTTATGTACGCACGAATGATAACTACAGGTATTCCAAAGTATGGGACCGAGAAAGCGGAGGAGAACAACTTGTCGATAGATGTGGAATACACCGATTTACAAGGAAACTCCATTGACGTGAGTTTTTTAGAGCAGGGTACAGATTTCATGGCAACAGTAACCATTTCTAATCCGAATCCTAGAGAGTATTTACGAGAAATGGCATTGACGCAAATTTTCCCCTCCGGTTGGGAAATTCATAACTCTCGAATGGCAGAAGGACCAAATGTGCACCAACAGGATGTGCCAAATTACGAAGACATTCGTGACGATAGAGTGCTTACTTATTTTGAATTGAGTTCGTATTCTAGTTATCCTGACTGTGCCTGTGAGAAAACCTTTACCGTAGTGTTAAATGCGGCTTATTTAGGTGATTTCTACTTGCCAGGAGTAAAAGCTGAGGCCATGTATGACGGACAAGTACTAGCCGTAACCAAAGGGCAATGGGTAAGAGTGGTTAAACCGGGTGAAGGTATTTAATGAGTCGGAAAACAAGTCTAAAAAATAAATGGGTGAGAAGGGTTCTTTGGACTCTTCTCGCTTTATATAGCATTTCTCGTTTCCTAATTCCCAACCCCACATTCCAAAACCCCACCAGCACCGTTTTACTAGATGTTAACGGGAAACTATTGGGCGCACGTATTGCTACAGATGAACAGTGGCGATTTCCAGAATTGGATAGTTTGCCGGTAGAGGCCAAACATTGCATCACGCAGTTTGAAGATCAATATTTTAAATGGCATTTAGGTATTAATCCCATCTCCATTACTCGCGCTATGTGGGTAAATGTTAAAGCGGGACGCATAAAGCAGGGAGGAAGTACGCTCACCATGCAACTCGCACGATTGTGGTTTAAAAATCAAAAACGAACGGTTTTTCAAAAGGTACTGGAATTGGTGGTAGCCATCCATATTGAAATCAATTACAGTAAAGATGAAATTTTAAATCTGTACATGAGTCACGCACCATTTGGCGGAAATGTAGTAGGTTACGAAGCCGCTGCATGGCGTTATTATGCCCGTCAGCCGCAAGATTTATCTTGGGCAGAACATGCTGCTTTAGCGGTTTTACCCAATGCGCCATCTATCATTTATCCGGGTAAGAATAGTATGGTATTTAAAAACAAACGTGATTTTTTACTGGATGGCTTGCATGCAAACGGAGTTATTGATTCAGCTACTTGCGCTTTATCTAAATTAGAATTGCTCCCAGGGGCTCCGTTGCCTTTACCCAATTATGCAAATCATCTGGTAGATAGAGCTTCTGATAAATACCCTGGAAAACGTGTGCAATCAGATATCCAGTACACTATGCAAAAAAATACGCAAGAGTTAATTAACGCCTACACCAAACGTTATGCCTACAATGATATTCATAATGCCGCTGCTTTGATACTGGAAACCAAAACAGGTAAAATGGTGGCGTATGTGGGCAATTCTACTCATACCTACCAACACAATAATCAGGTGGATGTTGTGAAAGCGGTGCGTAGTACTGGAAGTGTGTTAAAGCCATTTTTATATACCTACATGGTGAGTCAAGGTGAAATTTACCCCCATCAATTAGTGGCTGATGTGCCCACGTTTATTGCGGGATATGCACCCCAAAATTATTACGAAGAATTTGATGGAGCGGTACCTATAAATGAAGCACTCACACGATCGTTAAATGTGCCTTTTGTTCGTCAATTGAGACATCATGGGGTGGAGCGATTTTACAATGAATTAGAACAACATGGTTTTCGCTCTTTAGTTTTTGGTTCAGATCATTATGGCTTGTCTTTAATCTTGGGTGGGGCAGAAGGTTCTTTGCGAGATATGACAAGTATGTATGCTGGAATGTCAAGAATTGCTCAAGATGCCGCAGAGGTGAAAGAATTGGATAAGCAAATATTTGTAGCCCCATATTTTAAGGAAAATCCAAAACTGCTGCCATATCCCAAGGCTTCATTAAATCCGGGGGCGGTGTATCAAACCCTAAAGACCTTACAAAAAGTAAATCGCCCCATTACATTGGAAGGATGGAGATCGTTTAATTCGAGTAGTCCCGTATCATGGAAAACCGGAACCAGTTTCGGAAATAAAGACGCTTGGGCCATCGGAACCACTCCCGAATATACCATTGGAGTGTGGGTAGGTAATGCCTGTCTCTTATACACATC
>CAJXPI010000081.1 GCA_913057875.1 uncultured Flavobacteriales bacterium | reverse complement strand
ATATTGGAATTAGGATTAACATAAATTTTTTCAATCAATTCCTGAGTTTTAGATGTTGTATTCACCGCTAAACCATCAAACAAGTGGTGAATTACTTGGGTAGGGGTTTTAATTAATTTTTCGTAATCCACACGGATGTAATTGTTCAAAAGTTTTAGTGCTGAAAACTGTTCATTCATGTAAATCATAGATCTTTCTGTGGGTGTTAATTCCGCCCACTCCTGGTTCCATGCATCAGAAATAGAAAGAGGTACTAATGAGTTCCCAAATTGTTTAAAAGGTGTGATGAGATTTGGGTTTTCATCATCAAACCATCCTTTTACTAAAATAGATTTTAATATGTCTTCATATTTTCTAAATATGATCACTAAATTCCATTCTGGGTAATATTTCATTAGTTGAATTAACTGACTAGAAACTCCAGGGGTTTTAAAGGCAATACTATGGTTTATAGTAAGGTCTCTTAACTCACTTGCTCGCCATGATTTAGACATACGAGCTTCAATCTCTTCTTTGGTTTTATAGTTATAGATATAGCTGTCATCGTTAGAATTGAAGTTTAATCCTCTTCCTGCAAGCGCAGGTGACAGCAATTCGTTTTGCATGTAATTGTCAAAAAATATGCGGAAAATTTTCTCATCCATTTGATCAATTACATTAAACATAGCTGAACTAAGTGGGGGTTCAAAAAAGTATTCCACATTTTTACCTGAACCTAGAATATTACCTAGTAGGGTGGAGCCAGACCTTGGTAGGCCCGAAACTAATATTTTGCTTTTTACCGAAAAGTTCATGTGTTAGTTCAAATTTTTGTGAAAATCTATCCTGAAATCGTGTATTTTATCTGTTTGGCAATTTTAGTTGTTTTTAACCAAATAAGCGTTAGTGAAAATTAAAATTAATACCCATTTGAATTATTATTTTAATGCTCTAAAACCATGATTTATTTGTGGGTTAGAGATTACATTTGTGTCTACAGAAAAGAAGAATTACAGAGCATGGAATTAAAGAATAGATTAAAATCTATCATTTACAATACGGGGTTATATGTCACGTATGACGTATTTTTAACTAAAAGGCTTAGAAAAAAAATGCTCCGTGATGGATTGAAACCTATCGGAGACTTTGATTTAGACTCTTTAAAGACTTCTGATACCCTATTTATTTTAGGTAGTGGTACATCTGTGATGAATCTTAGTGTCGAAAACTGGGAAGAAGTTAAAAAGCATGATAGTTTAGGATTTAATGGGTGGCCCTTGCATGATTTTGTTCCTACGTATTACTGTATCGAAACATCAAAGAATCCTACCGTTGCTAAGATTCGAATCGGACATTTAAATGCTAGAAGTCAGGATTATAAAAACACGCCTGTTTTTATTCAGTATCCGCATATGTTATCTGCAAACGAGGATTATTCAAGCTTGGTTTTTCCTAAAGATAATATTTACTATAATGATCCCTATATGCCTTTTACTACCAATTTCAGGGTAATGAAAAGGCTGATAAGCCGGTGGTTTAAATCGAAACCAAAGGATTTAAATGGGTTAATTCATTACTCCGCAAGTTTGTCTTATTTGTTAGGAATGGGATATAGAATGGGTTACAAAAAAATGGTGTTACTGGGTATCGATTTAAATAATTCGGGGTATTTTTTTGAGCATGATAATGCAAGTAAACGAGCTAAGGAGTTTTTACCCGTTTACGAAAAGGAAATTAGAAAAAAGAATAACCTAACGAAGGAGTCTATGCATGCTACCGTTTCCAAAAAAATAACCGCTCAATATGGATGTCTACCAATAGATGTTTATGTAGAACAGTTTAATAAGGAGTTACTGACTAAAGGGGTGCAATTATATATCGGCAATTCAGAATCGAAACTATACCCAATGCTTCCGTTGTTTGAGTTTAAGTAAACACTTTCTCAAGAATTTCAACACGACTTAAACAGCGGTCCACCCACCATCTACTAGTAAGTTGTGTCCGGTAATATAACCGGCTCCATCAGAAAGTAAAAAGCTTACCGCAGGAGATATATCTTCTGGTTGGCCTAGTCTACTCAGGGGCACTTGGTGTTCAAAGTTGGCAACGAATATTGGGTTTTGATTATCAAATATTCCACCTGGAGATACACAGTTAACCCGTACATTGTCTTTACCCAAATAAGAGGCCATGTACTTAGTGAAGTTAATGATGCCGCCCTTAATTGCCGAGTAGGCGGCAGGTGAGGTCATATTGGTTCCGTCATATACGGTGAAGTCATTTCCAACGACCCCATAGATAGACGCTATATTAACAATAGCCCCCCTGCGATTTGGAACCATATATTTTACCACTTCTTGTATTAAAAAGAAAGTGGGATTTAGTTGCATTTCAACATTTTTGGCCCATGATTCGGGAGTAACATCTTCAAATTTATTCCCCCAATCTTTCGTTCTGGGATACGCGTTATTCACCAAGCCATCAATCCTTCCAAAATGAGAATGAATTTTTTTAAAACAGGATTCAATAGCTTTAGAATCAGTTATATCACAGTATATTTGATGCGTATCTAAGCTTGCGTCTTTAGCAATATTGATATCTAAGTTAAGTGCAATCCCTCCATGGTTTTGAATATCCTCCACAATTGATTTACCAATCAGTCCGCTGCCTCCCGTAACTAAAATTACCTTGTTTTCGAGTTGTTTCATTTTAAACAAATTTTCAAATTCTCTAAAGAATTCTCAAAGGTACTAAAGGAAGGTTCTTGAGATGATAGCAATCCTAAGAAATATTTCATTTGCTTGTGGTAGGTGTCAAGTATAGTTGAATTTGACTCAAAAATTATTTCTTCCTGTTCATTCCATACCTTTTGAGATAAAAGATTCGCAAAGATGACTCCTTGGGTAGTGACTAATTCTAAACAGCGTTTGGGCGTTTTTCTATAGTAGTTGAGCGTAATGGAAACCACCTTGTTAGGATACATCATTTGGTAGTGGGCATAATCGATACTGTCAATTTCTAAATTTGAAATATTGGTCTTTACAGATTGCGTTTGTTCTGGATATCCAAATAGCCATGTGGCATAATCTATTTCATGAATTAAGTCTAAATGCACCCCTCCACCCATTTTTTTATTAGCACTATACACTTTTCTGTAATCTACATTTGGACGCCAGTCAGGTAAATATGAGCCGCAATAAATGTTTGCTTCAAAAACTTCTTCAGGATTTACATGTTTTTTTAGGAAATTTAATACTGGATGGAAGCGTAAATTAAACGCAACATGCGTTAAAATGTTTTGGGACTTAATCTTCTCCAATAAATCATTGGCACCTTTTAAATTCATTAAACTTGGCTTTTCAATGAACATAGGAACATTTAAATCAATGGCGTTATTGATGGCATCATAATGTAAATGTGTCGGGTTACTTATAATGCAAAAGTCGATGGTTTCTTTTACTTCATTTAAAGAATAAATGTTGGTGACGTTTTCAACTTTTTTAGCTTCTTTACTGGATCTTAAGGCTAAAAAAGACACCTCTTGACTTAACGCATTAATTGCATCCATGTGCTTTTTAGCAATGCTTCCTAAACCAATTATTAAGATTCTCATATTTCGAAATCTAATAATTTATTGGAAAACAAATATTCCATAAATAGAAAGTCAATAGGTTCATCTAAGTCAAAGCATAGATGAGACATTTCAAAAACCAAGCTTTTTGAGGTAGTACTGGTTTTACATTGGTCGTCAAAAAAGGACTTTCTAAAAATGTAAAAGGAGGCATTCATGTCATACACTTTAGGCGCCTTTTGTCGAGATAAAATTTCACCTGCATCTTTCACCAATTTCACATATCCGTTCTCTGCATCTTCTACCATATTGAAATAGGGATTTCTAGCTGCGGCATTTGCAGAGAAGATGTTATAGGCTCCGGGTTTGTTTTGCAACATTTCAAATGCCTGTTCTAAATCCCAAAATGTACGCATTGGGGCAGAAACATCTAAGTCCATCACATAGTCAAAAGTGAGGTTTTGTCTATTTTCCTCATATTCTTTTAGGTGTTGAATAGCCCCCATTTTTCCGGCACTATCATTAGCTAGTTCTGCTGGTCTATGGTAAGTGGTAGAAACACCTAATTTTTCGGCAACCGTTCTAATTTCATCCGAATCAGTGCTGAGCCCTATAAATGCGTCATACTTTTTTGCGAATTTTTGTGCTACTTTAATGGTATAACCAATAACGGGATGGCCATCTAAGAGTTTTACGTTCTTTCCTGGAATTCCTTTGGATCCTCCGCGGGCGCAAATGGTAATTAAAATGTTCATTATAACTTTAAATTTTTTATATCCACTTGCGCTTGATTAAAGTCCTCATGTTTTCCAATATCTAACCAGTAATCCCTAATAGGGAAGGAAATAAGTTTACCTCCATCAGCAATTACTTGTTCCATTAAGTCGGTACTATTATAATGATCTCCTTGAGGGATTTTATCCAGTACAGATTTTTTCATGAGGTAAATTCCTCCATTTGAAAAATAGGTATAGGTTGGTTTTTCTTTAAACGAAATCACATGATTATTATCCGTTTCCATAACTGCATAAGGAATATTTACCTGATAAGGAATAGTGATAACCGCCATATCCGCATCTTGTGCAATAAAATCTAAGAAGAAGTCCTCATAATTTAGAGTGGTAAGAATATCGGAGTTGGTAACTAAAATATAGTCATGATTAAAATTCTCAATTTTTCCTACCGCACCAATAGTACCTAAAGGAGTGTCTTCCCATACATATTCTACGTTAATATTTCTGGAGGTCCCGTCTTGAAAATGTTCTTCCAACTGTTCTCCAAGGTATCGAACAGAAATCCAATAGTCATCTACTCCAAATTTGCGTAAACGATCTACATTGTGGTCTATGATTGCTTTTTCTCCAATTTTCAAAAGAGGTTTAGGCGTATTATCGGTTAAAGGTTTTAAACGAGAACCCAGGCCTCCAGCCATAATCACTGCGTCAATGGGTAAGTAAGATTTCTGAAGACGGAAATTCAGAACGTTAATAATTTCATTTACAGAATTTATTACCGGAATGACCATGAAGTTATTCTCGCGCATGGCAATAATTTCCTCCATATTATAGTCGCCCTTTCTAATAAATTTAGGTTGCGTTTGTATAAACTCAGAAACTATATCGTCTAGCCCCAGTCCTTTCAACAAACCACGTCTTACATCACCATCGGTTAAGCTACCCACTAAGCGCGACTCATGGTCTACGGCAAATAGAATAGCATCAACTGCTAAATTTTGTAATAATGTTAAAGCCTCTTTGATGGTGGCGTTAACCGATATTAAATGTTCCTTATAATTTCTCATCCAATAGTTTTTCAGCAATAGCTACTGCTGTATTTTGTTTGTGGTAAACATTAATACCCTCAAATATAGGCTGGGTATTAATTTCCGAAGCTGATTCTATAATGGCCTGGGAGTTATAATTTATGTCGAAAACATTCTCACTACGCAAACGCCCTTTTTGGCGATCTCCAATGTTAATGACAAATTTTCCAAATGAGGCGGCTTCAATTATTCCACTAGAAGTATTTCCTAATAGAAAATGCGCATTTTTCATAGCCGAAAAATAGTTTAGTTTCCCAAAGGTTTCAATAATTGATACTTGATTTGGAAACTCCTTTTTTAATGCTATAAATGCATTTCTATACAGTAACCCGCTAGCATCAGCATTTGGCATGGTAATGACTAAATGCCATTTATGCATTAGCTGTTTAGCGGCATTTATGAATTCTGTAATATGTGTTTTATTGTTTTCTAGACCGACCGTTTCAGGATGCACGGTTATCAAAATAAATGGTTTCGAGGGGATTTTAAACTTTTCGCAAACAACTTTCCATGCGGGTAATTCAAGTGAATTAAGATTATCTAGACTTAGTGCCCCAACATTAAATGTTTTCGATGCGTCTTCAGGTTTTAAAGATTTAATTTTATCCGAAAACACCTCTGCTGCTGCAAAATGCATCGTAGCAGCTAAAGTGATTTGGTGCCGATAAATGTTATCTGTGGCACCTAGAGTTTCTTCTCCACCATGAATGTGACAGACGGTTATTTCAAAGGGAATGGTAGACTGCACGGCAGCGCTCATTTCAAAACGATCGCCTAAAGCAATTACTCTATCAAAGGAATGTTCTTTCCAAAACTCCCCAAAAGAACTAATTACATTAGCATACGATTGATTGATTCCTATGGCGGAATCGTCTTTGAGTAAAGAACTCAATTCATGCATATGACCGTAGTTTCCTTCTTTGATCTGGTTGACGGTTTTACCATATTGGTCCATTACGTGCATTCCGAAAGCCAGAATATGCAAATCAACGTTTCGTTTCTTTAACTCCGAAAGAAGCGGCTGATAAATGCCAAAATCGGCTCGTGAACTGGTAAGAACTCCTATCCTCATAAATGGAAACCTATTCAATTAAATCCTCAGGTGAATAATCTTTCTGAGCCACTGTACCAATTACCTCTTTCCATTTCATCGGAGAAATTCCTGTACCAGGTCTTTTTATAGCCAAGTTTTCTGAGGTAAAAATTTCTCCTTTTTTTATGGATTGGTTGGCAATAATACTTTTTCTTGCTACTGCAATATTGGGTCTTTCAGAATTGGAAACTTCTTTAATGCCATTACCAAGTGCCCGTTCTATATTTCTAATGGCACTTACCATTGCTTTTAATTCATGGGGTTCTAAAGAAGCTTTATGATCGGGGCCTTCCATGGTTTTGTCTAAAGTGAAATGTTTTTCTATAACAGATGCACCCATAGCTACTGCAGCGGTGGGAACCTCAATTCCAAGGGTATGATCAGAATATCCATATTTCACATCAAATGTTCTACCTATGGAAACCATGGCAATTAGATTAACATCTTCAATGGGAGTAGGGTATTGTGTGTTGGCATGCAAAACGGTAATGTTATCCTTGAGAGTACCTGTTGCTATTAAAATATTTAATGCTGCTTCTACTTCGTCCATCGTAGACATTCCAGTAGACAATACAATTTGCTTTTTTAGCTTTCCAATTTCCTCTAAGTAGGGAAGGTTGGTGATTTCTCCACTTGGAATCTTGAAAATTTGCAAACCTAACTGATCTAGTAAACGAATGCTGTCATGGTCAAAGGGAGTGGAAAGAAAAGTGATACTCTTTTCTTTGCAATAATCTATTAGTTCTGTATGCGCACCTTCATCCAACTCCAGTTTTTTAATCATCTCAAATTGAGACTCTTCGGTATCAGTGGTTTCTTTCTGGTACGCTGCTTTTTGGGCGTTTACCGAAACTAGGTTTTCCGTTTTAAAAGTTTGAAATTTCACCGCATCCGCACCTGCCTTAACAGCTACATCAATGAGTTGTTTCGCAATTTCTAAACTGCCATTATGATTAACTCCAGCTTCTGCAATTATGTATGTTCTCGAATTCATTAACTATATTTTTCTCGCGGGATTTCCTATGTAGGTCCCAGAGTTTTCAATGTTTTTTACTACCACCGCACCCATTCCAATAAGGCTGCTTTTAGCGATGGAAATACCATTTTTTACGGTTGCTCCGCTACCAATAAGCGACTCGGACCTCACATGCACATCTCCGTTTAAAATGGCTCCGGTTGAAATGTGAGAATGCTGTTCTACGCAAACATCATGTTCAATAATAGCCCCTGAATTTATGATGCAATTTGCGGCAATTTTGACGCCAGCATTAACTAGAGCATTATGCATAATGATGGTCCCATTTCCAATACTTGAATGATTTGAAACCGTTGCACTCGAGGAAATTATCGAAGGCATTAAAGCACCCATGGATGCAATGGAATCAAACAATTGGTTTCTTCTAGTTGCATGACCAAGATGCCCCATGGTAATCAAAAATGAATAGCCTTTTTCAATAAACGCGGGTAGGTCATCATCATTTCCAATTATGGGGTAACCTAAGGTATTGGTGCCCAAAAGGTGAGGTAAGTCAATAATACCCTTAATCTGATATTTTCCTTCCGATTCAATCACATCAACGCAGGATTTGCAATGGCCTCCGCCCCCAACTAAAATAATTTCGTTTTTATTCATGTAATTTACATTACTCCGCTTGGAATGTTTACTACTCGATCAGCCAGCCATTCAGAGTTACTTAAATCTCCCTTAGGAGCATTTTTAAACATCTCCAAACGATTCATTAACTCCCATATTGGACGTGTCATTACATCTTGGTTGTTGGTGAATTCTAAAAATTCTTGCTGCTCTGTTTTATTCTCACAAATTACAGCATTTAACCAAAAGTTAGCTTCCGAATTTGGTTTTTGAGAAACAAATTCCATTTTTTCAGATGAAAAAAAATCTTGATAACCCTTGGCCAATAGCTTTTTCCTTTTCAGAATATGATTTAACTGCTCCATTTGAGCCACGCCCAGGGCTGCCGCCAAATTGGTTAATCTGTAATTGTAGCCAATGTGATCATGAATGTAGTTCCATCTATGTGGAACCTTGGCCGTAGTTGTTAAATGTTTGGCTCTTTTTGCTAATTCTTCGTTATTGGTAATTAGCATTCCACCACCACCGGTAGTTATTGTTTTATTTCCGTTGAAACTTAGCGTGCCAATTTCTCCAAAAGTACCCGTATGTTTACCTTGGTAGTAGCTTCCCAAGCTTTCAGCCGCGTCCTCCACCAAGGTAATGTTGTATTCATCACAAATGTTTTTTATTTGATCAATCCGTAAAGGATGCCCAAAGGTGTGCATAGGCACACAAGTAGTAATATAATTACCCGTGATTTTATTCTTAGGTTGTTTTTTTCCAGTTACTGGATGGGTTTCGAATACCGTATTATTTTGTAAAAATTCCGTTAATGCCATTGGCGACATTCCCATGGTATCTTTATCCACATCTATAAAAACAGGAGTGGCATTGGCATATGAGATGGCGTTTGCGGTAGCAACAAAAGTTAATGCTTGAGAAAGCACTTCGTCCTTAGGTTGAACATCGGCTAAAATTAAAGCCATATGTAATGCTGCCGTACCATTTGAAGCGGCAATGGCAAATTTGGCTCCGGTAAACTCAGCTACCATTTGCTCAAATTGATTTACAAATTTGCCGACACTAGAAACAAATGTAGAGTCGATGCATTCATTTAAATACTTCTTTTCATTTCCATTAAAATAAGGTGGGTGCAGCGGAATAAATGCGGATGGGACCTGATAGGTTTGGCGTACAAAATCTGTAAAATTTTTGAAATTTGTCATGTGCTATTACATTTTACTATCTAAAAACTTCCCGGTTTCCTTATGTCCAAAACCTGGAATCATATAATGGAACAGTTTAACAAATTCCGCTCTATTCCATGGGCTTACCGTTTTTATTTGATCAATAGTTTTTTGAAATGTTTCTAGTTTGGCTTCATCAAAATTTAAGTCTTGTTTAATCACTCCTAGATTAACAAAACTTTCATTATCGATGGTTTCCTTTTCCGTAAAAAATTCTTCAAAATCCTTTTCTCCCGTGGTGTTACTTGGGGTAAATAAACATGGCCATGTGTTTCCGTGAGGGAGGGATTTGGCAAATTCACGTGCTTCCTCTTCTGTTTTACATAAATGAGGCTTCATATCTCTATCTTCCAAGTACCTAGTAGCAATGTCTGAAAATTTGATAAGGTGCAGATTTTCACTAAGTTTGGGAAAGAAAATATCTCTATTTTCACCAAAAACGCATGACATTAAACACAATTCTCCCGATTCTTCCGGGATAACGAAATACCGTTTAATATCATTGGGAGCAACTATGGGTTGTTTCTTTTCAATTCGTTTGTTGAAGCCATGAAGTAATGAACCATCTGAAAAGGCAACGTTGGCAAACCGAGCCATCGATACCTGAATGTCATTACTACGTTTGTTGATGAACATTTCCATTATTCTTTTGGATGCACCCATCATATTGGCAGGGTTTGCAGCTTTATCGGTAGAAACACAAAAGTATTTTTTGACTCCTTTTTCAATAGCCTGCGCCATCGTTTTATCGGTATTAAAAATATTCGTGTTTATCATTCGCATTAGGGTGTAAGGATCTTTTTCGCTACGTACATGTTTTAGAGCAGAAAGATTTAAGATGTAATCATACCCCCCATCGGCTTCAAAAAAAGCATCGTATTCCTCCGAACCAATATCTAATGCAAAGGTTTGAAAGTCACCATTAATATAACCAAACGAACTACGAATATCTCGTACAAGTTCTACCAAGTTATTTTCACTCAAATCAACTACATGAAGCTTTTTGGGGTGACGCTTAAAAATTTCTTTGGTAACCGCTTGGCCAATAGATCCTGCAGCCCCTAACACTAGGAAGCGTGAGGAACCTACAATTTGGCTCAATTCTTCCTGATGCGATTGCAGATCTTCGGTAAATAATCGGTCAGTCCGACCTATTAAATTCAGCATATTATTCATGTATGGCCGTTTTTTATCAAACCCCTTTAATTACTGGATTTGTAAAATTTATGATAAGTTGGTAAAAGTAAGGTTTTGGCTATTTTTTCGGAAATGAAAAGGGTAATTTTTCGGCTCCTAAATATACAGTTAAAAACCGCTATAAAATTGGCTTTTCATATTATTCGAAGCCCTATTTGTTTCTTAATTTACCTAAAATTTTTTGTATTTGAGTATCCATTTCGGGTGAAATGCCAGAGTAAATAACAAACCCAATAAAAAGAAGAGAGAAAAGAGCAGATTTAATAAGCGATGCAATTACAGGGTAATCAAAGTCGGGTGCAATAAAAAGAAGCCCAGCAGTTAACAAGAATAATCCTAGTAGCTTTAAATGTGAAAGGGTGAAGGGCCACATATTCATTTTTAATTTTAAGAAAATAATGCCCGAAAAATGGAAAATAAAACTGGATATTAAAGAGGCTAGTGCGGCTCCGTTAACTCCATAAAGTGGAATAAAAATAAGGTTGGTAAATACTAAAAGGAAAACAAATAGAAATTGAAATCCAGTAACCCAGCGGAAGTACTTGGAATTTGAAATAATAACAAACTTTACTCCAGATGACATTTTTATAAGGTTTGCACAGGCTAGAAAAATGAGGACCCAAAAACCGGAATCATATTCGTTTTTTAGAATTATTTGAAATACAAATGGAGCTATAATAATAAGATTACCAAAAAGGAAGAGGCCTACGACAAAGGGATTGAGTGAAGATTTTTTAAAAATGGAGGCAATTTCTGAAAGTTTTTTTTCTTTGAATTTTTCGGCAACTATAGAATTTGTGATTTTGGATAAGCTCCTGTTTGGGATAAGCATTAAGCCTGCAAAAAAGAAAAGAATGGTGTAAATACCCACAGATTCAGAGCCTTCAAACTTAGAAAGCATGATGGAATCAATGGAGGCGATTGCCACTCCAGAAATTACATTGATCCAACTAAAAGAGTTTACCGCAATAAATTCCTTTTTAATGGCAGGAGATGGAAAACTAATTTTTCGCGTAAAATAAAGGTACCCCTTGTGGTAAAGAAAAAATAAAACCAAGAGTGCAGGAATCCATTGCAAAAATGTGAATCCGTATATAAATTCTTTGAAATGAATGCTTTCAATAAAAATAAAACTTAGAAGTAGCAAGAAAACAAACACCCGAAGCACAATATCTTTAGCAAAAACACCAATGGTAGATTCTTTGTTAGCGGTGGCATATGAATCAGATAAAATGAACAAAAGATTGGCTATGGTGAAAGTTATAATGAGATGATAATACTGGGTAAATAGGGCTGATTTTTTCAAATCATCTGCCAAAAACCAATCTGCTCCCAAATAAAAGATAATTAAGAAGAGGGTAGTGCTGACAATTCCGGCTAAACCAATTAAAGTAAGAATACCGTAATTTTTATTCTTCTCATTTTTAAAATGAGGAAACATACGTATTACTGTATATGGCAATCCGAAAGCAAGAAATGAACTGATAATTACAGCATACGATTGGATTTGCATTCGTACACCAATTTCAGCAGGAGTAAGAAATCTCGTCATCAAAAAACCTACATTTACGAAGCCAATAATGGCTCCTAAATAAGAGTATATAGATGATTTAAAAGATTGCCTAAATATGACTCCCATTATTATTTTTCAAAAAATAAACCTGTAAATATCCAATACCTGAACTTTAAAAGAACAGTACCTTTTGAAGGGTTTCCAGTAATTAAATAGTAAAATAATAGAACAAAAGTAGCAGCCCATTTAAAGGCTTCTTCACCTATTTTTCCTATAACGCCAATTGCTCCTTTTTGTTTTACTCGAATCATTTCGCTTTTCCCAAGTCCTTTCCCCCTGTCTCTTATACACATCTCCGAGCCCACGAGACTCCTGAG
>CAJXPI010000080.1 GCA_913057875.1 uncultured Flavobacteriales bacterium | reverse complement strand
GTGTATAAGAGACAGGTAGATAATAATGTTATTTGCCAAATCGGAAGTAGACAAAGAATCACCTAAATGACTATAAAATTTAGCGGCAGGGACTTTGTACAATCCACCTTCGGTTTCGGGTCCAAACACCTCCATTTTATCAATATGGTGCTCACCTGTGGTAAAGATCACGTACAATAAAGACGGGAACAATAAGATGACCGAAACTAAAACTACTGCGTATAAATTCTTTTTGCTCATAATGCACAGCAAAAATAAGGCAAAAAAAAACCGCTAGCTCTAAAAATGGCTAGCGGTTTCTTCAAATTTTATAATGCTAAAATTAGATTTTTACATCGGCATTTGCCTCTACTAGTAGGAAGAACAATAAATACAATGCAAAGAACATATATGGTGCTAAGATTAACCAACGTAAGGGTTTTCTTTCTTCACCTAAGTGCATAAATGTCATGATAATATAGCCTGCCTTTACAACGGTTAATCCGATGTAAGCTAATTTAATCATGTCCCAAGCCGCTTGGTCATTCAGAAAGCCAACTTTACCTAACATAATCCCCATTGTTACCTCAATAATGGTAATTACCGATAAGATAATCGTTACTTTCCAGATCTCTTTTCTTTTCTTTACTCCTTCTTCCTCACTATGGTGATTATGTAATGAGTATTCTATAATGTCATCTCTTTTCATATCGTTATACTATTAAATCGGATTAAACTAAGTAAAAGAATGTAAATACAAATACCCACACTAAATCAATAAAGTGCCAGTATAACCCCACTTTCTCAACCATTTCGTAGTGACCGGTTTCTTCAAATTCGCCTTTTCTTACCCTTAATAAAATCAACAAGTTGATGATTACCCCTGATAACACATGAGTTCCGTGGAAGCCCGTAATAAAGAAGAAGAAATCAGCGTATAAAGGTAAACCGTACTCATTTTCAATAAGGTTAGCTCCTTTAACTACACGTTGCGTAGATTTAATGTCAGCAGCTTCCGCACCAGTAACAACAGACCCATCTCTCATTAAGATTTCAGTACCTTCTTCGTTTAAGATTCTACCCATGGTTCCGTCACCCATATCATAAGCTCCGTATTCTGAACCTTGAATAAAAGTACTCCACTCCCATGCTTGAGAACCTAAGAAAACAGCACCACCAATAACCGTTAAGAACAGCCATTTTGTAACCCCTTTCTTATCCATTCTATGTCCAGCTTCTACGGCTAAAACCATCGTTACCGAAGAGATAATCAAAATGAAAGTCATGAATGCCACATAAAGAAGTGGTAACTCCGTATGGTGGAAAAATGGGAAGTGATAGAAAATGTTCTCTGTAATCGGCCATACATCTGCGAAATAAACACGCATAAATGCCAATGACGCTAAAAATCCAGTAAACGTTAACGCATCCGAAATTAAAAAGAACCACATCATCATTTTACCATAGCTAATGCTAAATGGGGAACGTTTACCCGCCCAAAGTTCTTTTGTTGTTAGTTGTTGTGTAGCTTCTCCCGCCATATTTATTGGGTATTATTGATTGATTTATTGTATGTAAAGTAAAAATAATAATAAGAACATCCAGATAGCTGTCAAGTAATGCCAGTACCAGGATGCCAATTCAATTCCTAGTTTGTTTGTAGAAGAATATTTACCTCTGTATGCATTGATTGTAGTTACAAATAAAGTAATGTTACCACCAAAAACGTGCAATAAGTGTACTAATGTAAGTACATATAAAAAAGAAGACGAAATTCCAGATCCCGAAAAATGTAATCCTTGATCCATCATTTGGCCCCACGCATCAAATTGCGAGGATACAAATGCTAAACTTAAAACCAAGGTTAATAACAACCCTAATTTCATTCCTTTTTGATTGTCCTTTTTAGCTGCGTAATCAGCCAAAAACAGTGTGATACTGCTTAGAATAATAATTACTGTACTGACGTAATAAACCGAAGGCAACTCAAATGCTAACCAATCTGAATCAGCCTGACGTACAATATACGCACTCGTTAATGAACCAAAAATCATGGTCATACCAGCCATAGCTACCCACAATAACGGCTTAGCCGTTTTGTTTCTAATTTGCCCTTGTTCTTCTATAGATACACTACTTACCATTACATTAAAAATATTTTGTCAAACATTAATGCTAACTGCGTTAGCGGAAGGTAAGCAAAAGAAGCGAACATAATTTTCAAGGCCATTTGATCATCTTTAGACTGAACTAGTCTAACAGAATAGTAAACCATCCATAGAGCCAATAGAGTAATTAAGATACCTGAGTATATGGTGGTCTCACCAAAGTAATACGGGAGTAAACCAGCAGGAATCATTAACAATGAAGTTAATAAGATAACCCATGTGCTAGCGGCATCTTTTTCTCCGTTTATAGGTAAAAGGGTAAATCCACCTTTCTTATAATCATCATCTAATTTCCACGCAATACTCCAGAAGTGCGGTAACTGCCATGCAAACTGAATAATGAATAGGATACCTGGAACTAATCCAAATTTACCAGTATACGCTACATAACCTAATAATGGTGGAATTGCTCCTGGAAATGCACCTACAATAACGGCCCATGAAGTTTTTCTTTTCATTGGCGTATAAATACCTGCGTACATAATTACCGCCATGGCACCTAATAATCCTGAAAGCGGGTTGATATAGCTTAGCATGCTTATTCCTAAAACTCCAGAAACAATCACTACCAATAAACCTTCGGTAACATTCATTTTACCTGATGGAATAGGACGGTCAGCCGTACGCTCCATGAGTTTATCAAAGTCTTTTTCAATGATTTGGTTCATGCCATTTGCTGCACCGGTAACCAAGAATCCGCCAATAGAAAGAATGGCTAAAGTGATTAAATCAATCGCAGGAGCAGCGTATAAATATGAAATTACAGCGGAAAAAACTACCAAAGAGGCCAAACGCATCTTGGTAAATGCAGCATACACTTTTACTTTGGTTTTCACCGATACAGACGTACCAACGGATTCCCGTGTTTTAATTATCATACTAGTGTCATTAGTTGACAGGTTGCAAATCTATAATTATTAGACAACGGTACAAACAACCATAAAAATATTTGATTAAAAATGACTATTTTTTGGGGAGCCGCTTACAAGCATCTCCATAAATGTCCTGAATATTAATTCCGTTTACCGAAATCAAACGATCTAATCTAATTTTTACAGTTTCGTTTTGATGCGTTCCTAGTAAGAATTCGCCATTTGTTTGTGTTTTGAAATTTTCAATTACCGCTCCATTTATTCGCCCTTCCTTATCCTTCGAAAAATAAGTCAAATCCACTTTCATTTTGCGCAAAGCGAAAACTTCTAATTGATCGTAAAAACCACAGTTAATAGGAACGTAAGCATCTTTATTCATCACACTATTATTATATGACGCAAAAATATAAAGTAAGATACTGGAAACGCATAAATATCGATTAAAGGAATTTATGCCAGAGTTAGCTTTAGTTTAAGGAATGAAAGACCCAAAGGAAATTATTTAAAATGCATTCCTTTTTTAAAAATCGAAAAAAAACGAAGCCTCTATTTGTTCTTTGTTCAAATTGACTACTTTAGCCGCTAATCTTAGAAGTTAGCCATTTTTAATCAGCTAGGCATATTGCAAGTTTTGACCCTTCTTTAAAAAAGTCAAGGCGCACACTTTATTAACTTATGTAATGCATAATCTTATTACCAAATTAACCATTCCTGTATGTATTGGAATTACCCTTTTTTCTATCAGCTGTAAAAAGGACAGCCCTACACCCACTCCAGCTGCTACCACAAGTGTAGATACCATTTGCGATGGAATTCCAGGCAACTCAAAATACTTTCCACTTGCTATTGGAAACAAATGGAAATACGGAAGAACGTATTCTGTTCCAGGCAATGATGACTACATAGAAGAAATTACCGGAGACACTGTTTATGAAGGCCAAACCTATTTTATTGCGCATGTAACGGACGCTGCATTTGGACAGAATATTGACTACGAAAAATTGTATAGAGAAGACTCTAATGGAGATGTATATGAACGAAGATGGGGGCAACCTGAAAATCTAATAGTTCCTGCAAACCCTGTAGTTGGCCAAAATGTTTGGTCAGATTACGAAGTCGTTGATATTAACGCTTCCATAACTACAGGAGAATGTACCTATACTGGATGTCTGAAAATTATGGAACCCTCTTTTCTTCAAGTATACTTTTACTACAAGCCAGGAGTAGGAATGGTAGAAAGCTCAGATAATACTTTAGAAGAAGTTTGGCTATAACCAATTAAAAAAAAACTAAAAAAGCGGCTTCATTAATTTGATGCCGCTTTTTTTGATTAAAAATTAAGTCCAAAATTATAACACTTATTGCTATATATTACCCTGACATATACCAAAGAAACGGTTAAGAAAACTTTATTCCGCAAAAAATTAACCCAAGTTCATTACCTGGGTTTCATTTAAAAAATATTAACAGAAAATTTACATTTCAAATCGCATTAGTTAAGAAAACAGCCTCCAAACTCAGTTCCATGATTTTGAATTAGTTATTCTCTTACCTTGCACCAACCAAAATTGATAACTATGGAATTTTCTGGCGTATTATATATTATCATCCTTATTGGACTGTTTATTTTAAACAAAAAGATCTCGAAATTATCATCGCATTTTGATGAAACCCACCAACGTCTGTCGCGGAAATTAGACCGAATGACAGAGACCATTAATCAAGAAGACAAACGTACGGGTTCCCAAAAAACAGAAGAACCGGCTTCGCGTAAATCACAACCTTCACCTGCACCTAAAAAACCCATTGTTACTCCCCCACCTAAAAAGACCACACCACCTACTCCAACTCCCGTTCAAAAAACGGCAAAACCTACTCCAGTCCCTACCCCAAAGCCCGCACCGCAGGAAACACCTAAAAAAGCACTGGCTACCACAGAATACCGACCTACAGAATTACGTGTGCTAGATGAAAAACCATCGCTTAAAAAACCAAAAGAAAAAGCAAAGTCGTTCATGGAGCGCAACCCCGATTTAGAGAAATTTATTGGAGAGAACTTACTGAGTAAAATCGGTATTGTCATTTTTGTTATTGGAATGGGATTCCTTGTGAAACTTGGAATTGATAACAACTACATTACCGAGGGAATGCGAATCATGCTCGGGGTAATTATTGGTGGCGGACTTATTGGTTTGGCCCATCGATTGCGCAAATCTTTCATGGCTTTCAGTTCCGTATTGATTGGAGGTGGATTAGCCGTTTTGTATTTCACCATTGCCATTGCTTTCCATGAATACCAAATACTATCGCAAACCCCAGCATTTATTATTATGGTAGCGATTACTGCATTTGGTGTTCTACTATCCATTTCTTACGATAAAAAAGAATTGGCTATTCTGGCTTTAATTGGAGGATTTGGAACTCCTTTTTTCTTAAGTACCGGAGAAGGAAATGTACCCGTATTATTTACCTACATTTTGATTTTAAATATAGGGATGCTCACGCTGGTCTACTTTAAAAAATGGAACATCATTAACTACCTTTCTTTTGGATTTACCTTGTTATTGTATGCAGGCGTGTTTACCACCAAATACTGGGATAATCCGGACGAATTACGATCAACCATGTTCTTATTTTTAACCGCCATTTATCTAATTTTTTACGGAATGGCTCTGGCATTTAATATCCGTAAACACGAACCGTTCAAGTATGCTGAAATCGGTCAGATTTTCACCAACACTGCTATTTATTTTGGATTTGGACTTACGCTTGTTTCTGATTATCGAGAAGGAATGTTGAACGGGGCTTTTACCGCTTTCATTGCATTGATTAACTTCATTATTGTTTTCGTTTTATACAAACGCCAAAACATTGACAAAAACATCATTTATCTCATTATTGGATTGGTATTAACCTTTGTGAGTTTAATTGCTCCTATTGAGTTAGATGGCAATCACATTACTTTGTTCTGGGCTTTTGAAGCAGTTATCTTACTGTGGTTGTACACCAAATCTCAGATTAAACTTATGGAAGTGGCAGCTATGGTCATAAACCTTTTGTTGGTGATCTCCTTGGTAATGGATTGGCAACAAAACTATTTCCCAACAGGCGAATATGTGCAGCTCCCAATTCTAATCAACAAAGTATTTATTACCACCCTATTAGTTTTAGGCTCCATAGTTGGAAGCTTGACCATTCTTAAAAAGTTAAATCCAACCGACATTATTGCCAGTATTCCAGTAAAGGAAATCAACGGATTAATGCAAATTGGCTTTTTAGTGACATTATACTTTGGAGTATTATTTGAATTGAATTACCAATTTATTGATGCGGAATTCCCGGTATCTAAAACCATGATTCTACTGGGTATTTACAACTTTACGTTTATGGGTGCTCTCATGCTATTTACACGTAAACCACAGAGTCCAAAATGGAACAACGTTTTACTTGGTTTGTCAACAGTTTTGATGATTTCATACATCACTGTTTATTTGAATTCGGTAGTGAACGCGCGTGAATTAATGTTAAACCATCCCGAAATATCATCTGGATATTACTTGCATTACATTTTACTCATTGGTTTTGCCATCCTCTCTGCCGTAGTACTGCGCCAGTTTAACTCGCAATTTACTTGGGCTTCGAGCATAGGAAAAACAGTGCTCTATACTTTCTCCGCCCTATTGGTAACCGTAATTTCGGCAGAAGTGATTCACCTATCGATTATTTACCAATTTGAGCCGGGTATTTACAACGGAAATTCTTTACGTGATGCCATGAAGTCGGTAATACCAGCTGTTTGGGGATTATCTGCATTATTGCTTATGGTAACCGGAATGCGTTACAAACTAAAACCTTTAAGAATTGCATCTTTAGGATTATTTTTAATTACCGTAATCAAATTATTCGTATATGATTTAAAAGGAAATACCACCGGAAAAATTGTTTCGTTTATTGCCCTAGGAGTAATATTATTAAGCGTTTCCTTCTTATACCAAAAACTAAAGTTTATTATTCAAGATGATGAAAAGAACAATTAGCAGCTTTCTATTTCTGGGTTTGATCTCTATTGGATACGGAAAAGATTATACCTATACGAGTCCGCTAAAAACACCTTATCCAAAGGGGTATCAAAAGGTAGACTTAAAACCCCAATTATTGGGCTTATTGCAAAGCAATGATGCTGACTTGCGACTATTGGATAGTAACCACCAGGAAGTGCCTTATATCATGCGAAAAGAGGCCTTAACTTCTATGCATCGATTTTTCAAGGAGTATCCTATAATCGTAAATCAACCAGAGCCGAATGGTACTTCAGTGGTTGTTTTTGAAAACCCACAAAAAGAAGAAATCAACCAATTCAACTTTGTGGTTAAAAATACAGCAGTAAATAAATTGGCAAGATTAAGTGGTAGTAACGATCAAAAAAACTGGTATTTGGTACGCGATCATATTTCCTTACACGCCTTGCATAATTCTGAAAACACCAAAGAATTAAAGTTGTTAAACTTTCCTTTGGTAGATTATTCGTACTTCAAATTAGAAGTAAATGATAGCAATTCGCTACCCATTCAATTTGAGAAAGTAGGATACTATGATTACCAAAGCGTAAATGGCCTAATGACTAACACTCCGTTAAAATTAGTTTCCTTACTGGATAGCAATAAAGTAACATACACGCACCTAAAATTCGATTCCCGTACTCGAATGGAACGAATTCGTATCATGGTAAGTGAACCAGAGTTTTACTACCGTAAAATTCACTTTAAGGTAAAACGAACCACCACCGATCGTAAAGGGAAAATTAAAGTACATTGGGAATATATTGGTTCGTATTATTTGGATTCTAATTCAGAAAATATCTTTAATCTAGGAGAAAAAAACTTACAAAACCTTTACCTAGAAATTGAAAATGGTGATGACCGACCAGTTCATATTGTTGGAGCAAACTCATTTTTACTTAAAAACTACCTCGTTGCTGAATTAGACTCGGGTATGACATATTCCCTATTATTTGGAAACCAAAAAGCACGATCTCCAAAATACGATTTACGTCACTTTGCAAATAATATTCCTGAAAAATTACCCATCGTCAAAATGTCCGAATTAATTTCAAAACCCACTTATTCTATTACTACAGCTTCCATGCATTGGTATGATAATAAGTACGTGATTTGGGCCATTATTGGGGCCCTTGGAATTGTTTTGGGTTTTATTTCTTTTTCCATGATTAAAGAAATGAGCCAAAAAGAAAGGGAGCCCCGCTAAGCGGAACTCCCTTTTCTAACTTTTTTTTGAATTAATGGGCATTCATTACTTGGGTTACTCGACCCTCGAATGGCTCCCAATAAGGGTCTGAGGAAGTAACTTTCATAAATTTGAAAACACCAGGAATTGCAAACTGCATCATAAAAGAATAGATATCGCTACCTTTTAAAGTTTTAATCAGTACTCCATTGGGTACCGATTCCTGATTCACATTGATTTTTTCCAGGATTTTAAATTTCTCAATTTCATGACCGGCTCTTTCTCTAATAATAAAGAAATCGTGTTTGTCAAAATAAAAATTCTCACCATCATGAATGGTGATATCTGAAACAGTCCCAGAAATGATTTTACTTTCAAAAAGAGTATACTTGATAGCCCCAGACATTTGGGCGCTAACATATCCTCCTTTAATCTCTTTACTTATTTTATTCAGGTTGGCTAAGAATCCCATTGTTTGTGATTTGTGTTGTAGTTACAGGTTTAATACGTAGTTACAACCCAAAAGTTGGACAAATAGTATGTTTTTTTAACACTTATTTTTTCACCTCTGATAATCAAGAGCTCACAAAGAAAACAGATGGAAGGTTTCAATTCCACTCTCAAAACGACCCTTACCTTTTTACCACCTTAAAGGTCATCACTTGCTCCTTAGCAAGTACACGCACAAAATAAATACCTGTTCTATTGGGTAATTCAACAATAGTTTGATCAACGTTGGTTACATTTTGCTGATGTACCAATGCTCCGGTTAAATTTAAAACTTGCACCGTGGCCTTTTCTAATATTTTATTAAAGGTAACCGTAACATTTTGAAAAGTAGGATTCGGAAATAAGGACACCTCACTTTGAGAAAAATTATGGGTTTGAATGGATGTAAATACATCTACTCTGAAATTTTCTAAAGTAGCGCGCATAACGGCTATCTGTCCTTTTGTAAATGAGTTTTTGCAGTCTCCTTCAGAATAATCCATGTAATTCTCAACCATGTTGGGCAAATCAATTCCAGTAATGGTATCACCACAAGAGTTTATGTTCTTATTACAATCGTAATTACTTTGAGCCCCAGCCCTAGGTGTATCATCTACATAATCATCTACAGAACAATTGCCATCTCCCCAAATATGACGCAACCCCAAATAATGTCCAACTTCATGGACTAACAATTTACCGGTATTTGCCTTTCCGTTATAAACGGCATAAGGAGCTGTGAAAGGTACTGGATTGTTAGGCCCTATTGCTTGGTAATGCATTAGAGTACCATCGCCCAATCCCGAAAATTGTTCAACGGTTGCCGTTGGCCAATTTGTATGAGATACCGGAGGAGTACTTAACCCAAAAAACACTAATTCTTCCGCATTGTTAATCTGGGGTTCCAAAATGGTCATATCTCCAATCCAAATATTTAAGTATTGCGCAGTATCCCAAGCATTATCTCCTCCTAATGAATCTTTGGTTATTCTGAAAAAATTATAGAATAAACTATCACTAACCCATTGGGCAATTTGCGTTTGTTGCGAAATATTGTATGGTAAAATACCACCAAAATTGGTAATGGCTGTTTGTTTATGAACAATCCCTGTGGTGGCATTACCATTAGGATCTTGGTTGGCTAAATAAAACTCAATCTTGCTGTCTTCCACTAGTGAGAAAAAATCCGACCTAAGGTTTACCGTATCTGCATTCTGTCTTCTAAAGGCTTCATTTAGTAATTCTAATTGCCCCTCAATGACTGCATCTGGAATATCCTCATCTGGGGTGTTATACAACACATGAAATACCACCGGTATTTTATACAAAGTAGCACTATACCTAGCTGATCTGTGATAATCTTGTTGAACCGACTTTAAAAAATCATTGGCTTTTTGTAACCTACCTGGATGAGCGTGAGCCATTTTCAGCAACAAATCATGCGAACCACATCCTACCAATGGATTTTTGTTTGTTGAATTTAAAGTTTGCTGAACTATCCCTTGCGCAAAAGTGGAAATTCCTAAAATAGAGAATAGGATAAAACTGTATAGTACTTTCATTCGGTTAGATTAATTTATTGGTAACGGTATTATTTCGGATTATTATCAATAAGGATACCATTAAGTGTTGTTAGGGCAAGTAGAATTGATTTTGTTGCATAAAAAAACCTTCAACTTTCGTTGAAGGTTTTTGTTGTCCCACTAGGGCTCGAACCTAGACTCTTCTGTACCAAAAACAGACGTGTTGCCAGTTACACCATGGGACATTGTTTACATTTCCTGTAACCGGATGCAAAAGTAATATAAATTTGAGTTTTCAAAAGTTTTTTTTAAAAAAAATGAGAAGAAATTTTATCCCTAGAATAAACCTACATTTGCATTTATGGAATTATCGCTAATTCATAAGGCACCAAGTTTATTGAAGCCTATTAGTAATCAGCTCATTTGGGAAATTAAACCCCAAAAAAAGGAGATTTTTCTCACCTTTGATGATGGACCTCATCCCGTAATAACTCCATGGGTATTGCAACAGTTAAAGGAGTATGACATGAAAGCTACTTTTTTTCTGGTGGGTGAAAATGCCCAAAAATATCCGAAAGTAGTTGAACAAATCATTTCTGAAGGTCACCATGTCGGAAACCATACTTTCAACCACCTTAATGGTTGGACAAGTTCTGCTTTCAAGTACTACAGAAATACACTGAAATGCGAAGAACATTTTAACAGTTCCTTATTCCGTCCTCCCTACGGACGGATAACCCGCTCGCAACATCGTAGGTTATCTAAACGATTTAAAATTATCATGTGGAGTGTGCTAAGCGGAGATTATAATAGAAACACGGACGCTTCGAAAATTACCGAAGGTGTTTTAAATAATACGGTCCCAGGCTCGGTCATAGTTTATCATGACAGCGAGAAAGCCGAAAAGAATTTACGAAAATCTTTACCCAAGGTTTTACAGGCATATAAAGAAAAAGGAATGCATTCAGTTGCCATTCCTTATCAACTTCAAAATAGTGCTGTTGTTCGTGGAGAGGGGTTATCTTAAATGTGTTTTTTTACCTCAGCACGTAGACCTTCTAATGGAGTAACTCCCGATTGACGCCACATCAATTTTCCTTTCTTAAAAATCATTAAAGTAGGAACACCTCTAATTTGATATTTAGAAGCGATCTCTGTATTTTTATCTACATCAATCTTAATCAGCTTCACTGAGTCTCCCATTTCCTCTTTCAACGACTTTAAAATGGGAGCAACCGTTTTACACGGCCCACACCATTCCGCATGAAAGTCAATTAATACGGGAGTCTCACTTTGTATTATTGAACCAAAACTTGCCATTTTATTTTAATTGTTTGTTTCTAATATCTACGATCAATCCTGCAAATAGGTTTCCAAAAACTCCACCAATAATTACAGAACCATACCATGTTCCGGTTAGGGCACATCCAGCAGTACATCCATAACTTATCCAGTAAAAAAAGCCGGCTACTCCTCCAGCCAACATGGCTACTGCCTTATATACTGAAGTACTTAACTTCATTATTTAGCCACTGGGAATCCCGCTTGCTCCCAAGCCATAAAACCACCATCTACGTTTCTTACATCTGTAAAACCCATTGCAATTAATTTCTTACTAGCAATCATACTGCGATGTCCGGAACGACAATATACATATACGGTTTGAGACTTTTCTAAATCTTGTACACCCGCATCAAAAGCATTTCCATTAACATCTATATTTTCTGCATTTGCCACAAAACCTTCTGCTACTTCTCCTGCAGTTCTCACATCCAATACAGTTACTGAAGCATTTTCAGTTATGGCAGATTTTAAATCAGATACTTTTACATTTTTTACTTGTGCTGTGGTTTGCTCTGTTGTGGCATTTACATCTGTAGTATTTGACTCGGGGTTAGTGCACGAAATAGCCACAATACCTAAAAGTCCAATAAGAGATAGGAAATATTTATTCATCTTTTTAATTATTTATGTTTTTAAAATTGTGTGTTAAATCATTAGGGTTTTTTCTTGTTTCTTCTGATGCACAAGAATAAACAGTACAACCTAGGTTAAAAAGCGCCTGATAAGTTAAAACGGCACCCATTACAGCCACCATCCCGGAAGACTTATAATAGGCATCCATTAAGAAAGCCAATCCCAATCCTAACCTAATCCATCTACCCCAACTCCAACGAGTTTTAATAATCTTATTAATCACATTCATTGCATTGATCAATTAGCTCTAATAATTGTTTGAAATTCTCATT
>CAJXPI010000079.1 GCA_913057875.1 uncultured Flavobacteriales bacterium | reverse complement strand
CTACACAGAGTAGATCGTCGGCAGCGTCAGATGTGTATAAGAGACAGATTACCAATACCATAACGCCATTAAACCTACCCTTCAGAATCTAAACATTCAGGTTCCTTCGGGTACCAAAATGTTAATCAAAGGAAATCCAGGTTCTGGTAAGTCTACATTATTGAAGCTTTTTGCAGGGACCTTTTTACCTACCAAAGGTTCTGTGTTATTAAATAAACTGCCGCTGTTCAACTATGAAGTGGACACCTTAAGAGCCAATATGGGAATGATGTTAAAACAAGATTTCATTTTTGAAGGCACCTTGAAAGAGAACATTACTTTGGGTAGACCTGATATTTCACAAGAAGACATTACTTGGGCCATTCAGAGCTTAGATTTAGTAGATAACATTTCTGAATTGCCCAACGGCTTAGACTCGGAGTTATCACCAACAGATATTGATATGGGCCACCATGTAAGGCAAAAAATAAAACTGGCCCGTGCAGTAGTTAACCGCCCACCCATTTTAATACTGGATGAACCGTTGCATCATTTATCTCCAAGAGAAAGAGAAATCATTTCAAAATTCTTAATGGGACCAGAGCAAAATTGGACCGCCATTATTGTTTCTGACTGCCCACATTTTCAACCCTTGGCGGATGAAATTATTCAGTTAAATCAAAAAAAATAATTACCATGCTTAATATTTCAGAAAATAAAATTTCGGGTTTGGTAAATAGTGATCGATACCCCTCGCTCGCAAAATTCAAAAACAAAAAAAAGAACAATACCGTACTTCGTTTATTGGTGGTTTCATTTGTTGGTGCATTGATTATTTCGTTTATTCCATGGACGCAGAATATACGTTCTAAAGGGTTGGTGACCGCATTGCGTCCAGATCAACGCCCACAAAGTATTCACTCGGTAATTGATGGTAGAATTGAAGCCTGGTTTATTCAAGAAGGTGATTTTGTAAAAAAGGGAGATACCATTCTTTTGATTTCAGAAATTAAGGATGCCTATTTTGATCCAAACCTACTGGATAGAACTAATCAACAGCTAAAATCTAAAGAGCTTTCGGTACAAGCTTACATGGAAAAAATCAAAGCACAAGACAATCAAATTGATGCATTGGTACAAACCAGTTCTTTAAAAATACAGCAGGCAGAAAACAAAATTCAGCAAAGTATCTTAAAGGTCACTAGTGACAGTATTGACCTAGAGGCTTACAAAACCAATTATGAAATTGCTGAATTGCAGTACAAAAGGATGGAGACTTTATATAATCAAGGGTTGAAATCATTAACGGATTTAGAAAAAAGAAAACTAACGCTTCAGAAAACTTTGGCAGCTAAAGTGTCGGGGGAGAATAAATTATTGACGAGTCGTAACGAAGTCCTCAACGCTAAGGTAGAGTTAACCTCTATTGAAGCCCAATACCGTGATGATATTGCCAAGGCGAAATCAGAGAAATTTTCTTCCCTTTCCAAAATGTATGATTCAGAAGCTGAGGTGACTAAGTTGCAAAACCAGTACATGAACTATTCGGTACGATTGGATATGTATCATATTGTGGCTCCACAAGATGGATACATTACTCAGGCTGTTCAGTTTGGTATTGGAGAAACCATTAAAACCGGTGAGGAAATTATTACCATTATGCCTGCTGAATATGATTTAGCGGTAGAAATGTATGTGAAACCTATGGATCTTCCGCTTCTAAAAAAGGGCCAAAAAACACGCGTTCAATTTGATGGTTGGCCAGCGGTAGTATTTTCAGGTTGGCCCAATTCCAGTTACGGAACCTTTGGCGGAAAAATTGTGGCAATTGATAACTTCAGTGGAAATAATGGCATGTTTAGAATCTTAGTATCTCCAGACATGGAAGACCACCCATGGCCTGCTTCATTGCGTATTGGAGGTGGAACTCAAAGTATGGTTTTACTTGAAGACGTTCCTATTTGGTACGAACTATGGCGAAACATTAATGGTTTCCCTCCTGATTTCTATTCTACGAAACAATTAAAACCTTCAATAGAGAACAAATGAGAAAGTTAGTACTCGTATTATTTCTAACGCCATTTATAGTAGGTGGACAAACGGTTTTAAAATTTGAAGACTATATCCAAATGGTTAAGATGTGGCATCCAATGGCCATTCAAGCCACCTTGGTGAATCAACAAGGAGAGGCTCAATTCATGGGAAGTAAAGGAACCAATGACCCCAAATTGATAGCCGAAAACGCCCAAAAGAACTTTGGGGGAAACGACTATTACAATCTGCAAAAATATGGCTTAAAAATTCCTACCCGTTCGGGAGTTTCGTTTCAAGGTGGATTTGAAAACAATGCCGGTGATTATTTAAATCCCGCTGACTTTACTCCAGATGAAGGATTGTATTATGCCGGAGTAGAAATTAAACTAGGAAACGGATTATTTACCGACCAACGAAGAGCGGCCATTCAACAGGCCGAAATATTTGCAAGTAGATCAAAGCAAGAGCAGTTGTTGATGTTGAATAATTTGATCCTAGACGCTGGAAGAGTTTACTGGGATTGGTTAGAATCTAAAAGCAATTTAGGTGTATTTGAGGATGCTTTAGAAGTGGCTGGTCAGCGTTACAGTGCTGTAAAATTGAATGCCGAATTAGGAGAACGACCATCGAACGATACTTTGGAAGCCAAAATTCAGTTTCAAACTAGAAAAGTGCAATATCAACAAGCCTTATTAGACTATGCCAATTTAAAAGCATTGGTTCAAGTTTATTTATGGCAAGATGGCACTGTTCCATTAGTATTAGATGAACAAGCTGTTCCAATACGAACGAAAACAGAAGAATCACTTTCCATTATGGAAGACTATTTAGCCTCACACCCCGAATTGGGAATAAAGCAATTAGAAATTCAAGCTACCACGGTAGATTTAAAATTAAAACGGGAAGAGTTCAAACCTGAATTAAATATTAAATACGATTTACTTTCATCTACCTCATCAGATCGTACTCAATGGAATTTCACAGAGAATTACCGTGCGGGAATTGAGTTTAGCATGCCCATATTTCTGCGAAAAGCACGGGGAGAAACCAAAGTTTATAAATACAAAATCAGTCAAAAGGAGTTGCAAATGCAGTACAAACAAGCTGAAATAATTTACAAGGTAACTCGTGCAGAAAACGAATTGGATGCCTATCAACGAATTGTGTTAATCCAAAACCAATCGGTAAGTGATTACCAAAGTTTATTAAACGGAGAACGCACCCTATTTAACTTAGGAGAAAGTTCTCTTTTCATGGTCAACTCTCGAGAAATGAAATTCATCGAATCGCAACTAAAACTGAATGAAATTAAAAAGAAGATAAACCAATCCGAGTTAAAAATTCAACACGCCCAAGGCAGACTATATCAACTATAGACGTACAAAGGGATTGGCAAACTTTTCGTTACCAATGCTTGTTTCTGGGCCATGCCCGCAATACACGATCATATCGTCTGGAAGTAAATACATTTTTTCTTTAATTGACTTTTCTAAAGTCGGCAGATCTCCTCCGGGTAGATCAGTGCGGCCAATGCTATTTTGAAATAAAACATCTCCTGCCACTACCCAATTCGATTCTTTGGCGACCAAGGCAATATGTCCGGTACTGTGACCAGGAACATGAATTACTTCAATGGTTTCATCGCCTAATGTCAAAGTGTCTCCATCTGCTAAAAAATGAGTAATAGGAGGTGATGGAATAAAAGGCAAACCATACACCATGCACGCGCGTTCGTTTCCACTCAATGTAGATTCTCCATCACGGTGTCCGGTAGGTAATAAATTCCATTCGTCTTTGACAAATTGGTTGCCAAAAACATGATCTAAATGAAAATGGGTTAATACCAATTTTACTGGGTTTAAATTATGCTCCATCAGGTAGTCTTTTAATCGTTCATTTTCATCGGAGTTAAAACACCCAGGGTCAACGATAAAACAATCGCCATTACTCGCTGAAATAATAAAAGTATTTTCTTGAAATGGATTAAAAACCAACTTATGGACTGTCAACATACGTTACTATTTAGAATCGTTGAAATTAAATTTATTGAAGCGCACAATAAATCTTATTTTTACACCTTTAACATTAAACTTTTCGATTCGCAAATGTAGAGCGAACCTGAATGAATACAAATTTGATATACCGCTTTTTATTTACTATTCTAGCCATGCTATTTTTATCGCATTCGGCTAGTTCTCAATTCTATAGAGGGTCTTATCAAGAATTTGGCAAAAATAGGCTGCAATTTTTCCAACCCAATTGGCAGCACCAGGACTACGAAAATTATAATATTTACTTCTACGGAACAGGACGTCCATTGGCTGATTATGCGGCTAAAGAAAGTAAAGCTACTCTAGCAAAACTTCAAGATTTATTAGATTACCGTTTTAGAGGAAAGGTTTATGTTCTCATTTTTAATACCCAATCTGAGTTTCAACAAAGTAATATTGGTTTAGAAACACCGGATGATGCTCGAATTGGGGGTACTACCCATCTGCAAGGCAATAAGCTGTTTGTTTATTTTGACGGCACCCATAAAGACTTTCAACGACAAATAAGAGGAGGCTTAACGCAAGTGGTCATACGACAATTACTGTTTGGTAAAAACTGGAAGGAGATGGTGAAAAATGCCGCATTGATGAACATCCCTGATTGGTACGTAAACGGTTTAGAATCTTACGCAACAAGAAACTGGAGTGTAGATATTGACGATCGCTTACGTGATATTGTACTGGATGGTAAAATGGGAAAAATAAACCGCCTTTCTGGAGCTGATGCCACGTTTGCCGGACACGCTTTATGGTACTATATTTCTGAAATATACGGACCTGAGGTAATACCTAATATTCTATACATGTCCAAAATAAGTCGGAGTATTGAAAGTGGTTTTCTTTTTGTTTTAGGACAACCTATGAATAACGTTATTAATGGAGCTCAGAAATTTTACTTAGCGAAATACATATCTGACGATGCACAACGAGAATTACCCGATGGAGAACAATTAAAAATAAAGACTAAGAAAACTCGGTCCTATCAACGAATTTCCTTAAGTCCCGATGCCAATTACGTAGCCTATACTTCCAATGAACTGGGGCAATACAAAGTGTGGCTACATGATGTAACCAAGAAAAAAACGAAGAAAATACTAAAAGGGAGTCACAAACTTCAGCGTATACCTGATGAAAGCTTTCCGCTGTTAAGTTGGAGTCCAACCTCGGATATACTTGCGGTAGTTTATGAAAGAAAAGGTATTGTAGTACTGGATATGTACGACATGGAAACAAAGAAATGGGATACCAGAGAATTAGTTCGCGTAGAAAAAGTATTGGGCTTTAATTTCTCTCATGACGGAAGGCGAATAGTTATCTCGGCCATTAAAAATAGCCAATCTGATTTGTTTGTATTTAACCTACTACAGAACTCCATGCGTCAAATCACCAATGATATTTACGATGATTTAACGCCTAGTTTTATACCAAACACCAATAAAATAATTTTTGCTTCCAACAGAGCTTCAGATACTGTAAGAATTGAAGATGATGTAGATTTAATGATGGAAAACACTGATTTGTTTATCTACGACTACAAAGAAAAACCGAAAACCTATAAACGACTAGTTAATTCTCAGGACTATAATGAACAACAACCCTACGCCCTAACCGATAAATATTTTTCGTTTTTAAGTGGTGAAAACGGAATTAGAAACCGTTACATTGGAGAAGTGGATAGTACAATTAGTCACATTGACACCACCATCCATTACCGATATTTTACCAAAACTACTCCCGTTTCAAATTACAAGCGAAACATTCTGTTCCAATCTATCAGTGTGGAAAGTGAGAAATTTGCAGAGATGATCAAGTACCAAGGCAAATACCGCTTTTATATTGAGAACTTTAAAGATGTGAGTAAAAAAGAGGTAAGTGCTACCGCCTTTGGAGAATCGGTTGGGAACAAAAAGGAAGGTGTACAACGAGCCGCTAATGATTTGGGCACCCCGTTTAATGTAGTTGAGGCGCCATCAAGAGATCAACAAATATTTCACGATAGCTTATCGGTTAACATAAACAACTACCGCTTTGGAAATAGCCCTCCACCTAATACCCCTCAAGGTGATGGACCTATAAAGAACTCAAAAATGATTACGCTTAAAAGCGTAAACATCAAAAAAGATGAGACCATTGTTCCCGAAGAAGAAAAAGCCCCGAAACAAGAAAATTACCGATTAGCCTTTTCCGCAACAGATGTTACTACCGCAGTGACCTTTGAATTTGCTAGTCAATTGTATCAACCGTTTAACGGAGGGCCATATAATAATCCGGGTACTGGTGTGGTTTTTAAAATTAGTCTATTTGATATTATGGAAGACCACAATATCACAGGTGGCTTTAGATATGGACTAAATGGGGCCAGTAAAGAATGGTTTTTAACCTATTTGGATCGTAAAAAAAGAATGGATAAAGAATACAGCTTTCAACGTCAAACCCTGGATCAAGTAAAAGCCGTAGAAGATGGTAATGGTGATATTTTCAGCTATCCCGCGCAAACAATTACCAATCAGTTTAAATATGCGTTTTCTTGGCCATTTAGCGAAGTTTTGGCCTTAAAAACCACTTTCAATTTGCGAAACGATCAAGTTGTTACCAAAGCGGTGAATGAAACCTCTTTACGGGACCCAAATATCAATACTAATTGGGGTGGGATAAAAATGGAATTAATTTTTGATGACACTCGTGATATTGGATTGAACATTAAGAACGGTACCCGTTTTAAAATTTTCGCAGAGTCATATGCCGAAATTGCAGATGGTTTAAAAGACATTCATATAGTAGGAGCTGATTTGCGCACCTACACCAAAGTACATCGTAATATTGTTTGGGCAAATAGGTTGGCGGGAAGCACCTCTTTTGGACAACGTAAATTGGTTTACTACCTAGGTGCGGTTGATGAGTGGATTAACTTTGGAGAACGGTTTAATACCAATCAAAACATTGCATTAGATCAAGGATATTATTGGCAGGCTTTAGCCACAAATATGCGTGGATTTCAGCAAAACATTAGAAACGGAAATACTTTTGTGGTTCTAAATTCCGAATTACGTATTCCTCTTTTCCAGTACCTAATATCTAAACCTATACGAACAGAATTTGTAAAACAATTTCAAATTGTTGGATTTGGAGATGTTGGAACGGCTTGGAATGGCCCGGATCCATATAGTGACGAAAATGCTTTTAATACCCGAACTATTACCTCTGGAGGTTCTGACGTAACCGTTCGTTTAAACAACAAAAAAGACCCTTTAGTAGGAGCCGTAGGATTTGGTTTTAGAACCAAAATATTAGGTTATTATATTCGTTACGATCACGCTTACGGAATTGAAGATGGTGAATTCCTTTCACCTCGTGGACATTTAAGTCTTGGACTTGATTTTTAAATCCATTCTCATAGTACCTTTGCCCCATGCAAGAGGAACTAAAAAATCAGAAAAAAATTTTAAGTAAACTAGGGATTTCAAAATTGAACCCTATGCAAGAAAAAGGTTTTTCAACCATTTTAAGCGCTAATGAAACCGTTTTGCTTTCCCCTACCGGAACGGGTAAAACGCTTGCTTTTTTACTTCCTATTATTTCACAATTAGACCCTAACACACCAGAAGTTCAAGCCATCATTTTAGCTCCATCTAGAGAGTTAGCCATTCAAATAGAAAGTGTAGCGCGTGAAATGGGTACTGGATTTAAAACCAATGCCGTTTATGGGGGTCGACTTTTTACCAAAGACAAGCAGGAATTAAAACATACACCCGCTATTTTAGTTGGAACCCCCGGAAGAGTAGCCGATCATTTACGGAGAGAATCCTTCCCTACCCATGAAATAAAAACATTGGTATTGGATGAATTTGATAAATCATTGGAAATTGGTTTTTCAAACGATATGAGTGAAATAATAGCGCTCTTGCCTTCTGTTTATAAAAAGGTAATGACCTCTGCTACCCAAGGAGTAGAAATACCTGATTTTGTTAGACTTAAAAATCCAACTATCCTAAACTTCTTAGATCAAAAAAGTTCTAAGTTAGAGGTTAAGATTATTAGCTCTCCTAAAAAAGACAAGCTTGAAACTTTAGTAAACGGACTTCGGTTTGTGGGGAATAAACCAGGCATTGTATTTTGTAATTTTAAGGAAACCATTGGTCGTGTTTCTGAATTCCTTTCAGAAAATAGTATCAAACACGGTATTTTTCATGGCGGCATGGAGCAACGCGATCGTGAAAGATCTTTAATCAAGTTTAGAAACGGCACCTACCATATTTTATTAGCCACTGATTTAGCAGCAAGAGGAATTGACGTACCGGAAATGCAGTTTATTATGCATTACCATCTTCCGCATAAAAGAGAAGAGTTTACGCATAGAAATGGACGTACAGCAAGAATGAATAAAGGGGGTACTGCTTATGTAATAACTTGGGAAGAAGAGCAACTACCCGATTTTATTGAAGAATTACTACCTGATGCTGTAGACGTTACTGGTGAGCATATTATAGTAGACAATACAACTTGGACCACTCTATTTGTATCTGGAGGAAGGAAAGATAAAATATCAAAAGGAGATCTAGCAGGGGCCTTTTTTAAAGTGGGTAAATTAAAACCTAATGAATTAGGCACCATTGAATTAAAAACAGATTGCGCTTTTGTATCTGTTCCAGAAAAAAAGTCCAAACAAGTCATTCAGAATCTCAACAACACACGTATAAAAAAAAGAAAGGTACGCGTATCTTTGGCCTAGTGCTTTTTGTCGCGTGGACCGCGCTTGTATATTACCAATCCATTTAAGAAATTGCGAAGAATTTGATCCTTTAATGGCATGTATTTAGGGTGATCTTCTGCTCTAAAAAACGCTCCTAATTCACTTTTCCCAATATTGTAATCTACTAATTTCAAGATTTCAATAATATCTTCATCTCGTAGCTTTAGGGCTACCCGTAATTTCTTAATGATATCATTATTTGTTAATCCCATTATTCTTCTGTTTTTGCATTAAATTTTAAGAATCGCTTTTCTTCTCTGTTCATGAGCGCATCAAATTTAGATGGTTCATCAATAGTAACCGTTAAATCTTCCCCTGAAATAGGATGCTTAAATCGTAATCCTACGGCACACAAAAACAAGCCTTTTCCCTTGAACACTTCCTCCGCTCGATCATAAACAATATCTCCCATTATAGGATGTCCCAATTCAGCCATATGAATTCTAAGCTGATGGGTTCTTCCTGTTTTAGGATATAGATCTACAAAACTTAAGTCTCCATTTCTCATAGATGGCACTGAATACACTTTTCTGTATTCCGTATGTGCCCGTTTATCTTCAATTAAAGAATTAATCTCCCCTTCATCAGGAATCTCTCCCTTTACAACGGCACAATATTTCTTTTCAATTTCTTTTCGCTCTAACATTTGACCTAAAAGCATTAACGCCTTTGCAGTTTTTGCTACCATTAACAATCCGCAAGTAGCCGCATCTAAACGATGTACAGGTTTTGCCCATTGCAATGCATCTGGTTCGTTTGATGGTGCCATTTTATCCACCAGTGCATTGGTCATTGTTTTAAACTGGTTACCTGATACCGGAATCCCTCCCGGTTTATTTACAATAGCAAAGTGCTCATCTTGATAAGGGATATCAAAATTTAAATGGTATTCTTTTGGCGCGTTACGTTCTAAATCTACCCATTCAATTTTTTGGCCTGGTTTTACCCAAGTTCCTGTTTTTGCTTTTACTCCATGCACTAAAATTTCGCCTCGTGTAATGCTTTTTTTAATCGCACTTCGAGATGGAATTTCTGGAAAAACTGAACCAACGTAATCGTATAAGCGAATTTCTTCGGTACCTTCAGGAACTATATGTGTTTGTTTAACTATCACCTATTGTAATTTGCGGCAAAGGTAGGCCAAATCATGAGTGGTGGACCAGATTACCATTTTTATGAAAAAAAACACCTCGAAATAGAGGTTTGCGCAGCCAATTTGGGCAAACATTCAATGTCTTTCAATGTAATGTCAATTGCCAAAAACAACCTTAAATTTGTGCTATACTTGTTTTGGATTCAAGTAAAACGGCTTTCGTCACAGTATAGATATGGCTTATCACAAGTTTATCACATAGTAAAAAGGTTCGCTTTACTTTGGATTCTATTAAACTACCAAAACTATTGGTCTAATATAGATTCCCCAATTTAAACTACCATAGTTTATGTTACTATTGAGACTACGTACGTTCATCATTGCTTGCGCAACGGTTTTATTTCTGTTGACGACTATTTCTTTGGGTGCTTCAGAAAATTCTGCTATACCCTTTCCGGATAACATTCAATCAGAAAACGGACAACTAGTATGGATTCGTGGACAGATTATTAATCATCAACTAGATTCCAATTCGGCTTTAGAAAAATTTCTTATTGACAAAAAACTTAAAGCAATCAAGGAAGAAGACCCTGAATTACTCGCCAATACCAGTTTCAACCTTGGGCTGTATTATTTCAATACTGAAAACTACATTAAAGCCATTCCCACCCTACAAAGTGCATTAGACAATGTTTCTAACTTAACGTATTCGGATAGTCTTCTTTTATATAATAACATTACCATTGCCTTTACCAGTATTAGGGCTTTTAATTCGGCAGTCCAGTATGTTGGTACATTAGAATATCTCATCAAGAAAAATCCTAAAGAATATGCGTTGATTAAGAATAACGTTATGTCTCTAGACGGCTTATACTACAATTTAAGTATGTATAAAGATGCGATTCGCATTTTCAGAGAAAAACGTGAAGCGGGAATTAATATGGTTCGTTCTAACCCCTATAAATATGCCGTAGATGCGTTTGACTTTGGTAGATACTTTAGTGCAAATAAACAAGCGGATAGTGCCCTACACTATTACCAAATTGCCAGAGGTATTGTGGAAAGTTCTAATTTTGAGAATGGCGGCTATTTTCTAGGTTTAATCAAGGGAAACATGGCCGAGGCCTTTATTCAACAAGAAAAATATGATGAAGCGATACCTTTATTGAAGGAGCATTATGTGGCTAGTTTACGGGTTGGTAATCTAGAAAGCTCGGCTAAAACATTAAATGTACTTGCCTATTGCGAACAGAGAACTGGCGATATTGATAATGCGTTGCGCCATTTGCAAGCGGTGAGACAGATGTCTTTTCCAAAACAAGACAACAACATTTTATACACCAACACCCTATACCTAAGTCAAACATTTGGATTGTTAGACCAATACGATTCGGCCTATTGGTATTCTAAAAAATATATCTTCATGACAGACTCAATAGCGGCTACTAGAGATATCAAAAAATCAGCGCAGTTATCCGTATCTGTAGAGTTACGTCATAAGGAACAAATAATGCAAAAGGCACTGGTACAGATGCACAAGCAACAACAATCTGCAGAAAAGAACAAACAAACCTTAAAATGGATTATTACGGCATCTGTTTTACTGGCCATTTCATTTATTGCCGTTTTAGTTTTACTAAGACAACAAAGTAAGTCTAAGCAAAAACTGAAAAACCTTTTGGTGGCGCATGAGCAAAAAACGATTGAAGTAGAGAAATCGCTTCACGAAAAGGAATACCTTTTGAAAGAAATTCATCATCGCGTAAAAAACAACCTGCAAATTGTTTCAGGCATATTGCAATTACAGGCAGTGCACACAAAAGATAGAAAGATAAAGTACATCATGAATGAAAGCCAAAACCGAATAAAATCAATGGCTCTTATTCATCAAATGCTGTATCAAAATGAAGACATAAGATATATACCATTCAAGCAATATTTACAGAAACTCAGCCTTCAAATCATGAGCGCTTTGATGGTTGACTCTAAGAAGATTAAGGTCAATCTTATTGTAGAAGAAATTTATTTTGATGTTGAAACTGCAATTCCGTTGGGCTTAATTGTAAATGAATTAATTTCCAATGCAATAAAATACGCCTATCCAGAAGATGCAACTGGTCAAATAGATATTTGGTTAAAGAATGAATCTGACAAAAATTATTCACTAATTATTTCAGATGATGGTGTAGGTTTACCAGAAGATTTTAATATTACCACTACAAAAACATTAGGTCTTCAATTGGTTAACATGTTATGCAAGCAATTGAAGAGTGAATTATCATACAGAAATTACAAAGGGGCCGAATTTACCCTTAAATTTAAACTACAAAACAAGAACAATGAGCTATAAAGTTAAGATTTATATTGTTGAAGATGAATACATTACTCAAGCAGTATTAAAAAACAATGTAGAGGAAATTGGATACACCGTAGTAGGTATGGCAGATTCTGCTGAAAACGCCTGGGAAGATATCCAGAAAATGGATATTGATTTGGCTTTACTAGATATCAACTTGGCCGGAGAAAAAGATGGTATTTGGTTAGCAAAAAAAATTCGGGAGAAAATGAATATACCATTTATTTTCTTGACGGCATACGGGGATAAAGCGACCATTAACACCGCGGTTAAAACGCAACCTAATGGATATTTATTAAAGCCTTTCAACGAAGTAGATATATCTGTCTCTTATACACATCTCCGAGCCCACGAGACTCCTGAGCATCTCG
>CAJXPI010000078.1 GCA_913057875.1 uncultured Flavobacteriales bacterium | reverse complement strand
TAAGAGACAGCTCTTGAATAGAACTTTCCTGGCTACTATTAAAATAGTTGGCTTCCACACCGTTGGCTTGAAGCCCATCCACTTGATCTTTCATTAACGCAATCAATGGAGAAATTACTATAGTAACTCCTTCAAAAACTAGGGCCGGGATTTGAAAGCAAATAGATTTACCTCCACCTGTGGGCATAATTACTAGCGTATCCTTCTTATCCAGTACATTTTGAATAATTTTTTCCTGTGGTTCACGGAAACTATCATATCCAAAGTACTTTTTTAATGGCGCATAAATATCAAAGGTGGTGGCGGTTTGCATAGCTACAATAGTAGCCATCTTTTTAAGAAACCTGGATTAGAATTAGATTATAATTTTAACAATTATCGCTCTTAAAATTAAAGATTTAACATCTTACGCAAGTTTTCAACGTACGCTTCAAATTCGGTTCTACCTAATTCAGTAACCTGGCACTCAGTTAAAGGGTAATTTCCTTTAAATGACTTTTTTACTTTCAAATACCCTGCTTTTTGCAGTTTAGAAATTTGCACACTCAAATTACCTTTCGTGGCTCCCGTCACTTCCGCTAATTTCTTAAAATCAGCCCATTCCACTCCAACCAAAAAGCTAATGATCGCCAATCGAAGTTCTTGATGTAATAGACTATTTAGTTTGCTCATTTTCTAACTTTCGCAATTGAATTCCTGGAATTAAATATCCAATAAAAATACTGGCCGAAAATACTAAAGAATGATATAAAGGCTCCACTACAAAACCACATAAAATACCACCTACCACTAACGCTACAGATCCAAAGACAAAGGGTTTGAAATTAGAAATACCGCCACTAATAAATGTGGCCATACCCGCCACCACTAAAATCATAGCATGAGGTGGGAAATGTAACCTTAACGATATAGCGATACTGAAAATTAAACCAAAACCAAATGCGCCCCAGGTATAGGCAGTCACCCGATCACTAAATGTACTCACTCCTACTCTTTCACTTTCTCGCTTTCCGTAAACCATGGAAACAATGCCTCCCAATATTCCCATTACCGGCCAAACCATCCATGATTTTGAAGTTTCCGCTAGTAAAAACTCCGCAATACCGGAGGGTACTAAAAGTACCGCCCAGAGGATAAAGAAAAAAGAATTTCTAACCAATGACTTCTTACTCTCGTTCATCATGCTTTGAATAATTTGCAAGCTTTTTGTCGTTTCCATAATTAATAAGTTTCAATGTTTCAAACGCAAATATAAACTAGTTTATGATATAAACTATATTAAATCTAAAAATATCTAATCTTGAAATTTTGCGCATAAAAAAAGGGCCCGAAGGCCCTAAATCGTAATCAATTTAATTATTAGTTGGAATTAACTAGGTTTCCAGAGCCAGAAATATCCGTATTTATTCCAGGGAATCCTTTATAAAACACATTCCCAGATCCGGAAATTCGAACGTCTAAATTATTTTGGGTAGTGGTTTCAATGTTTCCCGATCCTGAAATTAATACATCCGTATTTTCTGCCGTTAGATTAAATGTCCTGATATTTCCTGAACCGCTAATATGCAAATCGGAATTATTTACGGAAGGAATTGCCTTATAGGCGGTTACATTTCCACTTCCACTAATTAAAGCTCTGAAATTTGCCATATTGCTAAAGGAATTCATATCAATATCACCACTTCCTGAAATCGTTAATTCCAATTGGTTATTCGCCTCAAAATCATCAATCCATACATTTCCAGAACCACTTAAAACAATCTCTTGTAAAATGGGAATGGTAATATCAATAGTTAAATCATAATCGTTTACACAATTTTTATTAAACTCAATTTCCCAACGGTCTCCAGATACATCTGTTTCCAAAATATCAATAATATTGGAATGCCCCATTACCACCACATCGTATTCATTACCTTGATGAATTCTAACATTGGCCGCCTCTTGTAAATCAATTTCGGTGAAAGAAGCCACGTTAATAGTTCGAGTTTCAATATTTCCCTCACCAGAAACGCACATGGAATCTTTGTTACATGAACCTAGAAACAAAACGAAACTGGCTACTAATCCTAATACAATATTTACACTTTTCATTTTTCTAATTTTTATTGGTTTAATAGAAAAACAACTATCAAACCAAATACCCCTAGTTGGAATTCTTTTTTTTACGAAAATTCAATTTTTTTGTTGCATCCCCTTATTGACAGGTAGCTAACTAACCAAAGGTATAATTACTTTTGCGCCATGATTCAGGACAAGGCATTATTTAATCGTGCGCAAAAACATTTACGTAGAGATGTTTGGAAAGCTTGGCAGGCGTACCAGATGATTGAAAACCATGATAAAGTAATGGTTTGTTTATCGGGTGGTAAGGATAGTTATACCATGCTTGATATGTTACTGCACTACCAAAAAGAAAGTGCTGTTAAATTTGATATTGTAGCGGTAAACTTGGATCAAAAGCAACCTGATTTTCCGGAACATATACTTCCTGAATACCTAAGCGGACTAGGTGTAGATTACAAAATTTTAGAAAAAGATACGTATAGCATTGTAACAGCTAAAATTGAAGCGGGTAAAACCATGTGCAGCTTATGCTCTCGTTTACGTAGGGGAAATTTATACACCCTAGCTACCGAATTAAAAGCGACTAAAATTGCTTTAGGTCACCACCGTGATGATATAATGGAAACATTCTTTATGAATCTTTTTAATGGTTCTCGATTGGAAGCCATGCCAGCTAAATATCGAACCGATGATGGAAAACATGTAGTCATTCGTCCGTTAGCATTTTGCAAAGAAACAGAAATTGAAACGTATTCTGAGGGGAAAGAATTTCCAATTATTCCATGCACCCTTTGTGGTTCACAGGAAAACATGATGCGAAAAAAAGTCAAGAAAATGATGCGCGAATGGGAAGTCGAATTTCCTGGTAGATCAAGCTCCATTTTTAACTCTTTACAAAAGGTAAAAAGTTCTCATTTATTAGACCCTGAGTTGTTTGACTTTAAATCTGTGTAAACACAAAGACTCATTTTTAGGTCATTTTTTAACCTAAATCTAATTATTCAATAATTTCTCAATAACCCTATAACAACACTAACGAGGTAATTTTACTTTAAATTAAAGCAATCCTATTTGCTAAAATTATGAAGAACAAAAATTCCAAACGAAAAGTAGAGTTAGCGGTTATTTCCGATGTGCATTTGGGTACATATGGGAGTAAAGCTGACGAACTTTTACACTACTTGAAATCTATACAACCCTCTACCCTAATACTAAACGGTGACATCATTGATTTTTGGCAGTTCAATAAAAAGTACTTCCCAAAATCTCATATGAAAATCATTAAATACATTACCTCCCTATTATCTAATGGAGTAGAAGTTTACTATATCACGGGTAATCATGATGAGACACTAAGAAAATTTGCTGGGTTTGAATTAGGTTCACTAAAAATTGTAAACAAAGTGATACTTACCTTAGGCCAAAAACAAGCTTGGTTCTTTCATGGTGACGTTTTTGATGTAACCATGAAGCATAGTAAATGGTTAGCAAAACTTGGAGCAATTGGATATGACACCTTAATTCACTTAAACAACTTTACCAATTGGATAGCCATTAAATTAGGTCGTGAAAAATACTCCTTTTCGAAGAGCATTAAAGGGATGGTAAAGGAAGCCGTAAGTTTTATCAACAGCTTTGAAGAAACCGCAGCAGAAATTGCGTTAAACAAGGGGTACGACTATGTGGTTTGTGGACACATTCATGAGCCCAAAATCCGTCACTTTGAAAAGGAGGAAAGGGGTTGTACCTACTTGAATTCAGGCGATTGGGTAGAGAGTTTAACCGCTTTAGAGTACCAAAAAGGTACCTGGCGTATTTATGACTATTACAAAGAGGTTCCTCTTTCTCAACCGGACGAGGAATCGCAAAAAGAAGCCGAAGAATTAGCCATGGTCGATTTGGCAAACTCGCAATTGTTTACCTCATTTTTTAATGAAATAAGTAAATAATGAAGGTTTTATATGCACTTCAAGGCACTGGAAATGGCCATGTATCTAGAGCTAGGGATTTGGTTCCGGCCTTGGCAAAATATTACGATGTGGATGTACTAATTAGTGGAACCGAAAGTAATATAGAATTAAACTATCCCATAAAATATAGACGTAATGGACTCAGTTTTGTTTTTGGAACAGAAGGAGGAATTAATATTTGGGCCACATTAAAACGTTCTAAGCTTTTCCGTTTTTGGCGTGATTTAAAATCTATTCCCGTAGAGAATTACGATTTTGTAATTAATGATTTCGAACCCCTTACCGCTAGGGCTTGTTTAAAAAAGAACGTACCCATTGTGGCCTGTTCACATCAATTTTCGTTACTCCTTCAAAATGTTCCTAAACCGGATAAAAGTGACTTTTTAGGTAAACTCATTTTAAAATATTATGCACCCGTTGAAAAGGGAATTGGAATGCATTTTAAAGGTTACAATGAACAAATTACACCTCCCATAATTCGAAATGAAATTCAAGAGTTAGTTACAACCGATGAGGGTTTCTATTTGGTGTATTTGCCCAGTTATGGTGATAAAAAAATTATTAAAATTTTGAGTCAATTACCTCATAAGAAATGGGTGGTATTCTCTAAACATTCATCCGAAGCATATACCTCCAAAAATGTGTCCATATTTCCTGTTGATACCCAACAGTTTCTTACACATTTTGCCAAGTGTACGGGTGTTTTGTGTGGAGCCGGATTTGAAACTCCCGCAGAAACATTGTATCTGCGAAAAAAGCTCTTTATTATTCCTATGATAGGACAATATGAACAGCACTGCAATGCGGAGGCCTTGCATCAACTAGGGATTCCAATGGCTCAAAAGTTAAACTCTGATAGCATTCCCGTTTTGAATAAATGGGTAAATGAAAAGCAAACTATCTCTATTGACTTGCAATGGAGCAGTTATCGAACCATTCAAAAAATACAATCTATCCATTTTTTATAGTTCTCAATTCTCCCCCTATAACAAGAAAGGGAGTTCGAATGGACGAACTCCCTTTTAGTTTAGAATACATCAATTATTATTTCACATATTTTTCTAACCACTGATCTTGTTCCCAGAGCACATGCAGAATACTTTCTTTGGCTTGATATCCGTGACTTTCTTTGGGTAACATCACCAACCTAGTCGTTGCTCCTAGTCCCTTAAGGGCATTAAAATAACGTTCACTTTGCATCGGGTAAGTACCACTATTATTATCAGCTACTCCATGAATTAACAACAATGGTGTTTTCATTTTTTCGGCATGCATAAAGGGGGACATCGTGTAATAAACTTCAGGGGCTTCCCAGTAGTTACGCTCCTCACTTTGAAAACCAAATGGAGTGAGAGTTCGGTTATACGCTCCGCTTCTTGCAATTCCGGCCGCAAACAAATCACTATGGGTTAACAAATTGGCTACCATAAAAGCACCATAACTATGCCCACCTACTGCTACTTTACTTCTATCAATATACCCTAATTCATCTACCGCATCGATAGCCGCTTTGGCATTGGCTACTAATTGCTTTCTAAAGGTATCATTTGGTTCTTCGTCTCCTTCACCCACAATTGGAAAAGAAGCGTCATCCAGAACCACATACCCTCGTGTTACCCAATAAATTGGAGAACCATAGTAAGGAAATACAAACTCATTGGGATTGGTGGTGTTTTGGCCTGCACTAGACTTGTCTTTGTATTCGGTAGGATATGCCCATAAAATCATAGGATACTTTTTGTTTTCAGACTTATCGTACCCCATAGGCAAATACAAGGTTCCTGAAAGCTCTAATCCGTCATCACGTTTGTAAGTTATTACTTCTTTGTGAACATTTTCAATACTTTTAAATGGATTGGGGAAAGAGGTTAATTGCGTCATAGACTCCCCATTAATATCTCTGAAATAATAATTAGGATATTCATTTTTAGATTCTACACGAACCAATAGTTGATTCCGTTTAGGATCGTACTCGCGCAAATCTTCCATTTGACCTGACATCTGCGAAGTATACATACGGCTGGTTTTACCGGTGCTCATATTCATCTTTTCTACAAAAGGAAACTGACCTTCTTTTGTAAAACCATCGCCCATCAAAAACACATCTTTTCCCTTAACGGCCAATACTTGCCTTCCAAAATTATTTCGCTGGGTAACAAAATCACCCGGATCAGAGTAACGATCTTGGTAATTCCTATCCCATAACATTTTAGGTTTTTGATTGGCGTCACCGGGATTAAATGAGTAGGTTTTTGTATTTCTAGTATTCCACCAATAATCATAAGCAATGGCATAAGATTCTGTTCCCCATTGAATTCCGGAGTAACGATTAATGGTTTTGATCATGGACTGAGGCTCTTGGGTAAATGGCACATCCCACTGAAATACCTCATCTCTATAAGCCACCTCTTTTGCCGGGTCACCATCATCTAATGCCTGGGCAAAAATTAGCGTTGCAGGAACATCAGATCTCCAGCCCATTCTACGTTTACCCATTCTGCATGCCATAAATCCCTGGGGTAAATCTTCCACTAATGGCACTTCATTTACCACTTTGATTAAGGAACCATCTTTACTATAAACCGTTTGTTTACTTGGAAAGCTTCGGTAGGTCACTAAATATGAAAATGGTTTATGTATTGTGGTAACCATTACATTTTCACCGTCAGGTGAAAAATTCATTCCCCCATACATAGCGCTACTCATCCAGTCAGAAATAGCGCCATTTAAATCTACCTTTTTAATCTCCGAAATGGCTAATTGCTCAAAATTGAATTCGTCATTCGGGTTTTTCAATAAATCTTGATACGTTCTGTTTTGCGCCTTTTTACCATCATTTACAGCAATAGTTGGTCCCGAAGGAACTACATTTTTAGTATCAATTAAGGGTTGTTTTTCGGCCGAAATGGTTTTAATTAAAAGTGATTTACCATCCTTATTCCATTGAAAAGGACGCCCCATATTTGCATTTAAGTTCGCTTTGGTTAATCTTTTGACCTCTGCTTTTTTTAAGTCTAGTACCCAAAGTTCTACCCCTGTATCGGTGGTGTGCGTAAAAGCGAGTTTAGATTGATCAGGAGCCCATCCAAAATTGGTTATTCTAGGACTGGCTGGCATTCCCTTAGCCGCAATTACCTGTCCCGTTTTAACCGATTTCACTTCCATTTTGTTGTAGTAACGCATACGACTACCAATACTTCTTTTGGGATCAATTCGAAGGCCTCCTAACCGGAGTTCTTCTTGAGATAGTTCTTCAATAGACTTATACAAATCACGAGAAACCATTACCATATGGGTTTGCTCTTCATTCATAAATACGGATGGCGACAATTGCACATCCACCAAATCTAAAATTTCTTGAGGCGGTTTTTGATACCCCATATTTTCCTGAGCAAATACAGTAACTGTGGAAAAACAGGCTAGGAATCCCGTTAAAATCAGCTTTTTCATTAGTAGAATATTATTCGAGTAAATATTAACTCGAAGTTACGGATTATTATTTTTAACGAATAATGAAAATAAATGAATGGTTCATTTACTAGATGAGGGGTGAGTTTAAGCCATTAAAACTTGGTTTACCTTTTCCTTTATTAATAATACTTCCTGTTTAGTTTTCATTTGTAATCTAAAAGAAATAAGATAAAAAATAGCTGTAATAAGGAACACCCCCGTAACGATTTCCGCACTCCAATTTCCACTCATTTTTTCAACCTCAAAGATTCGGTAGCCTCCATAAATAAAAAAATAATTAAACCAAAGCGAATATTGGTAGGGACTATTTAACAAAAGCAACTGGTCTCCTTTTATTACTCGCTTTATCTTTAAATACCTCATCGTAAGCCATAATGGAGCCCCTGCAATAAATGCCCACGCTCCATATTGAATAAAAATATGCGATTGAGGAACCGTACTAACCAATTGCCATAATACCAATCCTCCCATTATGAAAGCAATGCATATTTTAAGGGAAAACATGGTTTTAAGCTCTCGTAAAAATAACATCCCATATTTGTTCATCATTCTATTTGAGTATTCTGCTACCACATCTGTAAATCCAAATATTCCAAACTTTTTATACTCCTGCAATAAAGCCGATTCAAAATCTAACTTCTCATCCTCTTCCCAAAGGCTTTCAACGGCATTGGCTAAATGATCAGAAACCTCTAAACGTAAATCAAGAAAATCTACTCCTTTTTTCTTGCAGAAAGTCATTAAATTCTTGTACTCTGTTTGGCTAATTTTACGATTCATGAATAGTTGGTTTTAATTTAAATACACGTTGTAATCCGTTTAAAAACTGAGACAACCCTTCCTGCGCATCTATAATGTTTTTGCCTCCTTTCGGGGTAAGTGAGTAATATTTTCGTGTGCGTCCCTCAACATTTTCAAAGGAAACTTCTAATAAGCCCTTCCCTTCTAAGCGATGTAACACCGGATATAAAGCTCCCTCTGTAAAAGACAATTCTCCCGAGGTGATTTCCTTAACTTTTTGCGTGAGTTCATACCCATACATTTTCCCATTTTCTTGGATTAATTGAAGAACAATATCCTCTAAAAAACCTTTAATGTATTTGTTTGCTCCCATACCTAGGAATCAAAGGTATGCTATTTTTCGTTATTTCCTAACGAGGTACGTGATTAGTTTCTAAGAAATGGCGGTCATTATTGCTTGGATCGGTATAAGCGATTACTTCATAATCAAAGCATCCACTAGCATCAATAATGGCTTTATCATTATCTGGAAATAAAATAAATCCTTTTTCACGTGTTCGAATTTCAATTTCATTAATATCTACAATAAAAGAAATTTCCTCGCCTTCGTGTAAGGTCACATTATGTGTTACATATCCGCCCGAATATACTTCCACATAAAGGGATCGATTCCATTGATTACTAATCTCAACCGTTGCATTCTCGCCCACACATTCAGTGGAGCAAGAAGACATGGTTAAAACCAATAGGGATAGTAGCATAGTAAAGAAGACTGTCTGATAATTGTTTAGTATAGCTTTCATCATACACATTTTTTGATTTGAGCAATGGTATGCAGCTATCGTGCCAAAAAACTATCGAAGTAAATTATTTAAAATGCTTGTACCACCCTTCTAGGGTTTCCCCAAACATATCTGGATACAACGTATATAAAATGGCCACAATGAAGAACAAAACAAACACAATTGCGGCCACCATTGGAGCTAGATTTTTTTTGATATCAGACATGGTTATAAGTTTAGAATGGGGTATTTTTCATATCCCTTGTGTAGAGTAAATACGGCCATGTCTTTAAAAACATCATCATGATACACTCTATTTCTAAATAAAGCCTCTTGTACAAAACCTAACTGTTCCAGTACAAAAATGGCTCCTCTATTATTTGGAGAAACCTTGGCCTCAATAGTTTGCAGGCCCAGGGTATTTAAGCCAAAATAGATTATAGTTTCCACGGCTTCCTGAGCAATATGTTTTCCCCAATATTTCACATCCATTTCACCACCAATTTCGGCATGAAGGTTAGGAAAATCGATGCTATTAAAACCGCACGTTCCTATCACATCACCCTTACCTCGAAGAATTCCTGCCCAGCCTATGGCTTGTTTTTTATAAAAGGCTTCTTGCGTTTTAACCGCCAATTCTTTTCCTTGATCAATGGTTTCCATAACCGGTCGAGGAATAAACTGATTTACCCTTCCATTTGATCGCATATGGTAAATTGCTTCACCCGCTTCAGGGGTGATTTCTAGTAAAACCAAACGGGGTGTTCTTAATACTGGAAATTTTTCAAATACGGTGTCATTAAGTTTCATAGCGCCTTATTTGCGCATAAAATTACTGTTTATATACAAAAGCATTGATATTCATTCCAGCACCCACTGAGGCAAACAACAAATGGTCATCTGTTTCAATTTCATGCTCTTTCATTTCGCCACGTAAAATCAAATCATATAAAGTTGGAATGGTCGCTACTGAACTATTCCCAAACTTATCAATAGTCATGGGCATAATTTTATCGGGTACTTGATCAGATCCGGAAAGCTTGAAAAATCGGTCAATAATGGCCTCATCCATTTTGTGATTAGCCTGATGAATCAGTACTTTTTTAATTTTATTCACGTCAACATTGGCTTCATCGATACACTTTTTCATGGCTACTGGAACATTAGTTAAAGCGTATTCATAAATTTTACGGCCTTTCATTTTTATGTAGCGAATACGATCATCGGAACCGGGGTAATTGGATTTACCTAAATACAAATACTCCATTTCTTCTAACGTATGCGATTGCGTGGCATGACCTAAAATTCCACGTTGATTTTCTTCTTCTTTCATTTCCAGTACGGAAGCCCCCGCGCCATCCGCAAAAATCATAGAATCTCTATCAAACGGATCTAGCACACGAGAAAGTGCTTCGGTTCCAATAATTAAACACTTTTTAGCCATTCCGGCTTTTATAAAGGCGCTGGCTTGAATGGTTCCTTCGATCCACCCAGGACAGCCAAACAATACGTCATACGCTACACAATTAGGGTTCGCAATTTTCAATTTATGCTTGATCCTTGCCGCTATGGATGGCACCATATCGGATTGAATATTGTGCTTAATTACGTCACCAAAATTATGGGCAACAATGATGTAATCTAATTCTTCTTTATTGATTTTAGCATTGGCTATTGCTTCCTCAGCCGCGTGAAAGCCTAAGGTGCTACAGGTCATATCTTCAGAAGCATATCTTCTTTCTTCTATATCTGTAATTTTCTGAAATTTGGTAATTGTACGTTCAATGGGTTCCGTAATTTTTTTACCCTCATCGGTATAAAAAGTATGATTACTAAACTCTTTATTCGACTTAATAATAGAGGGAACAAAACTTCCCGTACCTGTAATAACAATGTTCTTATACATGAGCAGAATTTGAAGGCTCAAGGTAGGACTTTATAAAAAACAGTTAGCCAAATGCGGTAGGAACCCCACCTAGTTTATGAACATTTTACCAAGAGGGTATAGGAACAGGAATTCGCATCATAAACCTAACCTTCTTTCCTCGGGTTTCAGCGGGAATCCAATTCGGCATAGCATACACCATTTGAATAACTTTGTGGTCCATAGAAGGCATCACTCCTCTTAAAATTTTAACTTGGGTAACTTTACCTGAAGTTTCAATGATAAAAGAAACATACACTTTGCCCATTAATTCCTTTTCCACCGCATTGAGTTCCCATTTTTTCCAAGACTCTTCAAAAAATAACATAAGTTCATCAGCTCCTCCCGGATACAGCGCCTCCTGATCTACAAATTGGTAAATGGTAGTATCCTCCTTCAATTCATTTTTTATTTCATCCTCATGTTCTATTGCTTGATCAATACTAGCTGGGCCATTGAAATAGTTGCAGGAATACATTCTTTGGACAACTGGTAAAGCGTTGTTTTTTTTGGAATATTCATCTTCTGAAAATAGCGCCTCATATTTTTGTTCCTCCACTTTTTTAAAAGTCGTGAAAAACTGTTTTTTCATTCGCAAATATTCGCCTGGAGTTAACCAATAGATCTCGTTACAAAAGTCAAACGGTATTTGCCCATTTTTTAGAGAATGAATTTGTTGTGAACCTCCATAGGTATACCATTTCCCTTTGTATTTGCGTAAATAAACTATTAAGGTATCTGCAACAGTTTGTGGATTCATCATAGAAAGCACACCGTATCGGGTGGGTGAAAAATGGACGCTTGACTGAGAGTTATAGCTTTCACCACTACTGTTTTTCAAGACATTGAGAATCGAAAACTCCACTTCTCCATTTTTTAATTGGGGAGTTCCAGTAACAATTAAAGAGGCATCGTAAAGACCGTTAATATCTGGCGAATACATTTCATCTGCAAATACATATTCGAATAGGCATAAAAACGCCAATAAAGTAAAAAATGATTTCATATAACCCAGAAAAAGTGCTTTCCTAAGCCAATTTGGGAATAAATTCGGAAGCAAATCCTAACATTCCTCCAATAGGTCCGGTACAACAAAGACCTATAAATATGCCTTCTGCTTCGGCTGGATTAATTAACATGAGATAAGACACTCCCACAAACATTCCTAAAAACCATCCCAATAGACCAGAAGCCAAAACATGTTTCAATTGTTTTTTCTTTCGGTAATAAAGGTACGTTAGGGTACCTGAAATGATTACTGATAATGCAATAGCTACTTGGGTGTCTACGTGTAATTGGGTAATTAAAGGCATCAATAAAGATACGGCAACCACTAAAAAAAGAAGTACCACTACAGTCACTTTGGTTTGTTTTTTCATCGTATAGTTTTTTTTCCTTAAAGATTGAAAGGAAGCTAATTATAATCCCTCTCACAATGAATGTGTGTTAAGTAATTGAGAATTGAATCTTATCAATTATTAAACTCCATTTTTTAAGAATAGTTGCTTCAAGAATTGAAAAAACTGTGCCAAAAAATTGAGGCGTACTCCTCCACTTTTCGGAAATGTCATCTTTAGTTTTCGTACATTTGATTATGAAAAACATTCAAAACTCCATTTTCGTCATCCTTTTCCTCGTATTTTCATGTTTCAATTCAGAGTTACAAGCACAATCAAAATGTAAATACGATTACGAAAAAGTGAATGAATCTGGAGATAGTACCAAAGCCATTTCAATAATGATTTCAGGAGGGCAGAGTTACGAAACTTGGTTAGCCACATGGATTAAAACTGGCGACCAATTTGAATTAGAAATTACGGCTACCATTCCCCAAGATTTAACCGCAGAGGTTCATAAGGGAGATTCATTAATTATCACCATGGATAACGGGGAGATGGTTGTTTTTAAAACCGACCAAAATGCAAAGGCGCAACGCGACATGGTGGCTAATGCAAGCAAACCTAGAGCAGTAACCACCTATAGAACCCATTTTCCGGTAACTAGAGAAAAACTGAACCAGCTTAGTGGAAGCCTTATTTTAAATCTTCATTACAAAATTGGAGATACCACATT
>CAJXPI010000077.1 GCA_913057875.1 uncultured Flavobacteriales bacterium | reverse complement strand
GAGATGCTCAGGAGTCTCGTGGGCTCGGAGATGTGTATAAGAGACAGGTTTATACGCTGCTGGCTTTGTTTGGTAAATCATTTGGTATTTCTGGAACTTTACGCACCGTTTGTGCCATAGCTGGGGCAGGTAAGAAGGTGAAGTTTTTTGACTTTGATTGGAAATCTCAAATTTGGAATTTGGTTTTTGCTTTTGGATCTATCTTGGGTGGTTTTTTTGCCACTCAATATCTATCTAATGAAGCAGCAATGGTTTTGAACCCAGAAACCCTAACCTCCTTACAAGCCTATGGATTGACAAGTTACGAATCTGGTATTTATCCTGCTGAAATTCTAAGCTGGGAAAGCATTTTTACTCTTCGAGGATTTTTAGTCATGGTGGTAGGCGGACTTTTTGTGGGGTTTGGTACCCGTTACGCTGGCGGTTGCACTTCAGGTCATGCCATTAGTGGGTTAGCTAACTTGCAACTTCCTTCCTTAATTGCGGTAATTGGCTTCTTTACCGGAGGACTGATTATCACGCATTTTGTTATTCCATTTATATTTTAATCCGAACCTATGAAATATCTAAAGTTTTTATTGATTGGAGTAGTGTTCGGAATTATGTTCACTAAAGCAGAAATCATTTCTTGGTTCCGTATTTATGAGATGTTCCGCTTTGAAAGTTTCCATATGTATGGCGTAATTGGTTCGGCTGTGGTGTTGTCGTTAATAGCCAATCAACTGATTAAACGTTTTAAAGTAAAGAACATAGAAGGACAGGTAATAGAGTTTGCTCCAAAAGACAAGGGGTTTGCACGTTACATGATTGGCGGTACTATTTTTGGAATGGGCTGGGCATTTACTGGCGCGTGTCCAGGACCACTATATACTTTAGTGGGAGTAGGAGCCTATATGGCCGTGGTCATCATCTTTTTTGCGGTAGTGGGTACGTATTTGTACGGAGTTTTTAAAGATAAATTACCGCACTAAAGCCCATCAATTAATTGTATTTTTAACCCACCAAAACTCATGATAATCCAAAATCGAGATATATGTATTGAAGCTTGCCGTTATGGCTTTAACGGTATGGAAAAGGATGATGCTGTTAAAGGTGATGGAAACCCACTTGCCATGAAGAAGTTCTATTTTGGTAAATTAAAAGAACTTCTATCATATGTCAAGCTGCGAGGGGTGTTTTGAATGATGTTAAGAAAAAACTAATGCAAAATATAATAATCATATTTGTGCTGTTTACAATTGTTAGTTGTGATTGTAATGAAAAAGATGATCGTTTTGAAGGGGGGTATTCTTTTCATTATGGTGATATTGTTGATTCTCTATATCTTGATGATGATGGGAGTTACCGTAGAAAGATTTTGATAAGTAATTCAATAATTTTTGAAAATACAGATAAATGGAGTATACTAGATAAAGGTGTCTTGTTTAATGTTTTTTTTAATTACAACAGTACGAGTCAATTAGAGTCAAACGGAAACATTAATAGAACAAACTTAATAAATACCTATGTTGTCCCTTATGATGTTAATTGTTCAAAGGAAATGAAATTTAATGATTTTTTAGTTTTAAAAAAATAGTGTCCCCCCTAGCACCTTGCCAAATGAAAAGTAAAGAATAGATGCAAGTTGGCATATTTTAGTTTTTCAATCAGCTATGCTGTTTAGAAAAACTTTTTGGTAACTGGGTTTAGAATGAATAATTAAGAAATAACAGAAAGGCACTAACAATGATGGTGATTGTTTTGTGATAAGTATTAAACTTTGTTCTACTCATAAAAGCATCTGGAATTTATTCTATTCCGAGTTTTTCGCTTATTCTAAACGTGATTGTCCATGGGTAACCTATTTGTTTTTTGTATATAGTCAGTATGGATGGTTAATCGTAAATTACTACGGTCTTAGAATTAACCATAGAACCGTTTAATGGTTATTGTAATAGCACAGTATTGGGTAAAGGAAGAAGTAAGATTAAACACAAAAAAAAGCCGTTCCATTCCGGAAAGGCTTTTAATAAATTATATTTTTGATTACTTAACCGTAATCCATTGCACTTTTTTCTCAACTGCCTTAGCGTAACCATAAAAGAATACACCTACAAAGAATAGGTTGCCCAGTAAGCTGTTTAAAACAAATGGAAGACCTGCTTCATACGACATTAGTAAACCACTTAAATCCTTAGTGTAAAATGGGCTGCTTAACCAAGCTCCAGCGTTGGTCAGTAAAAAGAATAAAACGGTACTTACAACTGTAGTAGCTACAATAGGTAATGCTTTAAATGTTTTAATACTAAAATGAGCTATTACTGCCATTAAGATAAATGAAGCATAGATCCATCCTGCAGAATCACCAAAAAGAACAAACCCTTCGTAGTATGCACTATAGATTGTGTTGTTAATGATTAAATCACTTAAGAAAATTGCCGATACTGGAATTAAAATAGCCGCTAATGAGTTACGTAACGTAGCTCCACCAAAAATGGCAACAGCTGCAACGGCAGTTACATTTGGCCAGTGAGGAATTAATCGTGACATTGCGACAGCAAATACTGTGATAAATATAATGGAAACCTTTGGATTCATTTTTGAAAGCATAATAAAAATCGTTTTGGCAAAAATAGTCAACTAATCGTACTGGAAGTAAATAGTCTGCTTAATTTTCAACTTTTCACCAGAATATTCATTCAATTGAAAGGCAATAAAAGAGGGAGAATAATCCGAAATATTTTTAGGGTTTTATAGATTATATATACCTGCCTTGTTTTCTAGGAAATAACTGATTATCATAGTCTAGTGTTAATTGATTCTTGTCATTGAAATAATAGTTAAACAATTTGTTTAATATCTGTGAAAATATTTTATGAAAATCAATACCTAAAGGGTACATTCGCAAATCTGAGGGTGAAACAAAAGCTAAATTTAGAGGGTGAGTCTAATTTATTGATTTTGAATTAAGAGTTTTTAGTTCGTAATTTCATTTAGAAATTGGCGGATGGTTTTGATGTAATGTTCGAGCGAAAAGAATAGACTAAATTATTCTGCTGTAGGTCTTTACTTCATAGTAACTTTCTTGGGTAAATTGCGTATATTTAATTTTTATTAGGGAAAAAAGGATATGATACTTCACAAAAGTATCCTAGAAGCGGAGCTTCAAAATGTTTTAAAATGTTTAGGTAATGGAGGATTTAAAAATACCATTAAAAAAGTATTTTGGTTTTAACCATTTTAAGGGTGATCAGGAACAAATTGTTCAAAGTGTTTTAGATGGTAAAGACACTTTTGTGATTATGCCTACCGGAGGGGGGAAGTCTTTAACTTATCAACTACCGGCTTTGATTCAAGAAGGTACGGCAATAATTATTTCACCATTAATTGCGTTAATGAAAAACCAGGTGGATGCACTTCGTGGATTTGTAACTAATGAAAGTGTAGCGCACTATTTGAACTCTTCATTAAGTAGAGGTGATACCAAAAGAGTAAAGGAAGATTTGGTTTCGGGGGTTACTAAAATATTATTTGTTGCTCCTGAGTCGTTAAATAAGCAAGATAATGTAGAATTCTTTAAATCTTTAAAGATTTCATTTGTGGCGGTAGATGAAGCGCATTGTATTTCTGAATGGGGGCATGATTTTCGTCCAGAATATAGACGGATTAGAGAAATGATTAAACAAATTGATGATTCTATTCCGGTAATGGCTTTAACAGCTACTGCTACTCCCAAAGTACAGTTAGATATTCAAAAGAATTTAGGAATGACGGATGCTTCCATTTTTAAAGCGTCATTTAATCGTCCAAATCTTTATTATGAAGTACTGCCTAAAATTCAGCCCGAAAAGCAAATTATCAAATACATTAAAGAAAACCTGGGGAAATCTGGGATTATCTACTGTCTGAGTAGAAAAAAGGTGGAAGAAGTGGCGGAAACACTTCAGGTAAATGGAATTTCAGCTCTTCCTTACCATGCGGGTATGGAAGCCTCAAGAAGAGCAAAATACCAAGACATGTTCCTCATGGAGGATGTAGATATAATTGTGGCTACCATTGCATTTGGTATGGGAATCGATAAGCCAGATGTACGGTTTGTTATGCACTATGATATTCCTAAAAGTTTAGAAGGATATTACCAAGAAACCGGTAGAGCTGGCCGCGATGGTGGTGAGGGCAGATGTATTGCCTATTACGATTACAAGGATATAGAAAAACTTGAAAAGTTCATGGCCGGAAAACCGGTAGCAGAACAAGAGGTGGGCAAACAATTATTATATGAGGTAGTCTCATATGCTGAAACTGCCATGTCGCGTAGAAAGTTCTTATTGCATTATTTTGGAGAACAATGGGATGAAGCCAAAGCGGGGAAAGACGAATTGGATGACAATATTGTCCATCCAAAAGAAAGAGTTGAAGGGCAGAAGGACCTGCAGCATTTATTGCAAGTAATTGCCGATTTAAAAGGCCAATTTAAAACGAAACAAATTGTGGAGGTTTTAATTGGTAAAGAAAGTCCAACCATTAAAGCCAATCGATTAAATACGAATAAGCATTTTACTAGCGGAAAAGATAAATCAGAGAAATTCTGGATGGCTGCAATTAGACAAGCCTACGTAAATAACTTTATCGGAAAAAAGATTGAGGAATATGGCACCTTGTATGTTACTGAAAAAGGAGCTGATTTTATTGCCAAGCCTTATTCTTTCGAATTTATTGTTGATCACGATTATAGTGAATTGATGAAAGGAGGAGGCCCTGTTGTACCAAGAGGTGGGGCAGCGGGTGATCAAGAATTGTTTGGTAGACTAAAAGACCTGCGAAAGCAAATTGGTCAACAAAAAAAATTACCACCATTTGTGATCTTTCAAGATCCGTCATTACAAGATATGGCAACTCAATATCCTGTGACCATGGAAGAGTTGCAAAACATTATTGGTGTAGGGCAGGGTAAGGCTATGAAATTTGGTCGCCCGTTTATTGAGCTGATCGCCAATTATGTGGAAGAAAAGGAAATTGAACGACCTCAAGATGTGGTAATCAAACAGGTTGCAAACAAATCGGCTGCAAAAATTGGAATTATTCAGGGTATTGATAAAAAAATTCCATTAAGAGATTTGGCCAGAACCCGCTCCATGACCGATGATGAGTTTATTACAGAAATAGAAAATATTGTTGCTTCTGGAACGAAGGTAAATATTGACTATTACCTAGATGATGTTTTGGACGAGGACTATCAAGAGGAGATTATTGAATATTTTTTAGAAGCTGAATCGGATTCCGTGGAAGATGCTTTGGCTGAATTGGGAGAGGATGATTACACTTTAGAAGAAATTAGATTAATGCGTATTAAATTTATGTCAAATTACGCATTGTAAATTTCTCAATTAAGATATGGAAAAGCCAAGAACATTGTTCTTGGCTTTTTTTGTTACCTACGAAAAAGCCCATCCAGAAATGGACGGGCTTTTATTTATTCGCGAATTTTCGTTCAGAAAAGAACTACTGTGGTGGCGTAGGGGAAATCGCTTTCTCCTTTGCTTATAAACTCTACGATTTCTATGCGATAAAGTTTCGTTTTTACCACACTTATTCAATTATCTCAAAATGGGAGGTGAAATGGCGTAAAAATTTCGGTTCTTTTACAATTTTCACTCCCTTGGTTTTATCTTTTTCATTAATCAATTCTTGGAATACTTCAAGTATGTATTCTACATGACTCTGAGTATAAACTCGTCTGGGCATGGCCAGTCTTACGAGTTCCATTGGACTTGGAATTAAGTTTCCATTCTCATCGTATTTACCAAACATCACGGATCCAATTTCTACCGCTCTGATTCCACCTTTTCGGTATAAGTCGAGTACCAAGGCCTGACCTGGGTACTGATTTACTGGAAGATGTGAATAAAATGCTTTCGCGTCAATGTACACTGCATGTCCACCGGTGGGACGCATAATAGGAACCCCCATTTTATGCAAGTTATCTCCTAAAAATCCGGTGCTTTTTATTCTGTACTTTAAATAATCGGGACGGAAAACCTCTTTCAAGCCCTGAGCAATCGCTTCCATATCTCTTCCTGAAAGTCCTCCATAGGTTGCAAAACCTTCGGTAATAATCAATAAGTTTTTACATGCTTCGGCTAGTTCAGGATCCTTTAAGGCAATAAATCCCCCCATATTTACTAATCCATCTTTTTTCAGACTCATTACTGCACCATCGGTTAATCGGTACATTTCTTTGGCAATATCTTTATAGGTATGGTTTTCAAAACCCTCTTCACGGTGTTTGATGAAGTAGGCATTCTCGGCAATTCTGCAAGAATCCAGTACAAAAAGGATTTCATACTTTTTACATATTTCTGCAACATCTCGAGCATTTGCCATGCTTACAGGCTGACCTCCTCCGCTATTATTGGTTACTGTTAAAATTACGGCCCCTATATTCAGAGGTTTGTGTTGGGTGATTAGTTCCTCTAGTTTGTCCACATCCATATTTCCCTTAAAAGGATGTTCTACAGATGGTTTTTTCCCTTCATCAATGGGAATATCGAAAGCTGTTGAACCAGAAAATTCAATATTGGCACGAGTGGTGTCAAAATGGGTGTTTGAGATAAATACTTTTCCAGGTCCGCCCAAATGACCATACAAAATTCTTTCTCCGGCCCGACCTTGATGAGTAGGTAAAATAAATTCACACCCCGTTTGTTCACGGATTTCATCTTCCATTTTCATCCATGACCTAGAACCTGCATAAGATTCATCACCTTCCATAACTCCACCCCATTGTTTAGCACTCATGGCAGAAGTGCCACTATCAGTAAGGAGGTCAATGATTACGTTTTCTGATTTTAATAGGAAAGGATTGTAATGGGCCATTTCCAAATACTCTATTCTTTCTTCCTCCGAACTCATTCGGATAGGTTCAACCATTTTTATTCTAAACGGTTCTATAATAGTTTTAATTGCCATGGTATTTTTCTTAGTCCCCAAATATACCTCTGGCAGTCCTGCAATTTTCATGATTTCGGTCAGTTGGTTAGCTGATTAATACGGTTGTTTGCCAAGATTAGTTGGCTTAATAAGAATCAAAAAATTGAATATCAACTGTTTCAGTTTAGAAAGAAATGAAAAAAACGTTAATGTGAACTAAACTGTGTAAAACATGAAAAGGAATATCTCAAAAACTTAATAGATTCCTTACCTTTGCCACCTTTATTTCTAAGAAAATTTGAAGTATGTCGGTAACGGTATTAGAGGAAAAAGCAATAAAACAATTATATCCGTATCAACAATCTGCCATTAATCACATTATTGGTAAATTGAATGATGAAGAGGATGGGTTTAACTTACTTTATCAATTGCCTACTGGAGGTGGAAAAACAGTTATTTTCTCTGAAATTGCGAAACGCTTCATTGAAGAAAAAAAGAAGAAGGTATTAATTCTTACGCACCGAATTGAGCTGTGTGCTCAAACCTCAAGAATGCTTTCTGATTTTGATGTTTCCAATATGATTATTGACAGTAAGGTAAAGCATATTCCTTTTGATGAGGAATATGTGTCTTTTGTGGCAATGGTGGAAACTTTAAATAATCGGCTTAGAGATAATGAAACCAATGTGGATAATATTGGTTTAGTAATTATTGATGAGGCCCATTACAACTCATTCAGAAAACTATTCAAGTATTTTGAAGGAGCCTCTATTTTAGGAGTAACTGCAACACCTTTAAGCTCAAACATGAAGCTTCCGATGAAGGATAACTATGATGAGCTATTTGTAGGGGAGTCTATTTCGGGTTTAATTAAAGCTAAGTATTTGGCTAATGCGGTAACCACCACCTTACAGGTAAATCTAAGTTCATTAAAGATTGGTGCTAATGGTGATTATACGGTAGCTTCTTCAGAAAGATTGTATGGTAACTTTATCATGCAAGAGAAATTACTGAATATTTACGAAGAGAAGTCATTAGGAAAGAAAACCTTGATTTTTAATAATGGTATTCAAACGTCAAAGCATGTATTGGAAACATTCAGACACGCGGGTTACGATGTGCGTCACCTAGATAATACACACACGGGGCAAGAACGTAAAGATATCATAAGATGGTTTAAGGAAACCCCTAATGCGGTGCTGTCTTCTGTTGGGATTTTAACCACTGGTTTTGACGAACCTACGGTAGAAACCATCATCTTAAATAGAGCTACCAAATCATTGACACTATATTACCAAATGATTGGTCGTGGATCTCGAATTATTCCTGGTAAATCAGAATTTCAAGTTATTGATTTAGGTAATAATGTAGCTCGTTTTGGTTTATGGGGAGCGCCTTTAGACTGGCAACGAATTTTTAGATCTCCACTTCAGTATTTGAACAACATCCTAAATGATGATGATATTCAAAGAAACTTCGTTTATGAAATGCCCGAGAATATTAGGAAGCATTTTGCAAAGTCTAAAGATGTAAGTTTTGATATTGAAAAGGAATACAAACAAGTTATCCATGAGTGTTTACGTCCAAAAGTGGCGTTAGAACGGTCTATTGAGCAACAAACGCAAATTTGTGTAGAAAATGCAGATGATTTATTTGATGCTCTATATTTAATTCGCTATTTGAAAGATGATACGGATGCACGTATTAAAAAGTACTCGTATTGTATTTGTAATAGTACCATTAACTACTTGAAATGGTTGACCGAAGATTACAATAGAAAGTTAGAATCAAGTATTCGGGCAAGGTTCTAGTTTGACAAATAAAATATTGAAAATGGAAAGCGATAAGTACTTAATAACTTATCGCTTTTTTTATTAAAACAACTATTATTTTATTACCTCACAGTGTAATTTAGTCAGTTGCATTTTTACCATGAAACCATCTAAATTACTATACATAGACCAGCTATTGTTATGGCCAAACAAATGTTTGGATTTACTGTATTTGGGAGTGAGAAAGCTTACCTCAAAAAAGAGGCCTACAGGATATCAAGTTTTGGTTTTGAAACTGGCGGGGATGGGAAGTTTAATTAAGCTGGCTTCCGTTTTTCACAATAATAACGTGGACTTTTCAAAAATTACATTATGCACTTTTGAGCAGAATAAAGAAATAACACGAATTCTCGGTTTTACGAATGTGATTTATCTCCCGGAAAATTTCTTTGGGCTAGTAAAAACATGCATACTTTTACCCTTTCAGAATACTTATAGTTATGTTTATGATGCGGAGCGAAATGTAAATGCAACTTCTATTTTTAGAAAGTATTTAAGCATTTTTGGCCGATCAAAATCCGTAACTTATACGACTAAAGAAGATAATTCTTATACTAATGATTATCAATTTAGTTTAAGTGGAAGGTCTCACTTTGAATTGTTTAAGGTGGTTTTGCCGTTTTTTCAAAAAAGAGCTAATAGTTCTAAAAATTATAATTTTACTAGAGCAGTTCCGCTAAAACAAATCTTGATAAATATTAATGCCAGTGATTATTTAAGTGCACGTAGATTTCCAAAAGAGAAATTTGAGCAACTAATTCAAACAATTTCAAGCCTATATTCAGAGTACCAAATTGTTTTAACCGGTGCAAAATCGGAGATGAAATACGTGGGAAGTTTGGAGAGTTCACTAATGAATAAAAATATTAAGGTGAATAACAAAACAGGGAAGTGGAATTTGGAAAGGTTGAAACAGGAATTGTTGCGTACCTCTATTTTTATCACAAATGATTCGGGGCCCATGCATTTAGCTATTTGGTTAAAAACACCTACCATTTGTATTTGGGGACCAACTCAATCCATTTATTCGGGATATCCGGAGGGTGAAATAATAAAAAATATTTCTTTGAACATGGCATGTAGTCCATGTTTTTATAATGCCCAATCAAAGTGGGGAAAAGATTGTAAAAAGGCAATAACATGTATGACAGGTCTCAGCACAGATGAAATAATGATGACGGTAAATAATTTAATGGGTAAGCGTTAATAATGGCAAAGCTTCTATTCCTTCAAAATATGGATTATGAATTCCTTGGTCCGATGTACATTTCTTCAAGTTTAAAATCTAATGGACATGAGTGTGAAATGGTAATTGGAAACTCTTTAAAGGATTTTGAACAGGTTATTGAATCATTTAAACCTGATATGGTAGGTTTTTCTATTATGAGTGGTAGCCACCCATGGGCATTAAATATGGCTCGATTGGTAAAGGAAAAATATAAAATACCAAATATTTTTGGAGGCGCTCATCCCACATTTTTTAGAGATTTTGTAAAGGAGAGTGGAGTTGATTATATCGTTAAGGGAGAAGGTGAGGAAGCCATGGTAGACATCATGGATAGTATTGATAATGGAACTTCTTATGAAGGTATTGGTAACTTATCTTATCTTAATGAAGAGGGAATGGTGCAGCATAATCCTTTAAGAAATTTGGCAAAAAGGATGGATGATTATCCTTTTCCTGATCGGTTTTTATACAATCAGTTAGATAGTCGTTTAGATCGAGCCGTTCGCAATATTATTACCTCTAGAGGGTGTCCTTTTCATTGCAGTTTTTGTTTTGAGGATGCCATGCGCGATTTGTATAAAGGAAAAGGTAAATATGTCCGTATTCGTGAAATGGATGAAGTGATTTCCGAATGCAAACAGCTAGTAAGAGATACCGATGTGAAAGTGATTTACTTTGCGGATGATGTTTTTGGAATGAGCAGAAGCTGGCTGTATGAGTTTTTAGAAATTTACAAAAAGGAAGTCGGATTAGAGTTTATTTGTTTAGTTAGAGCTGACTTGGTAGCCGCTGATAAACAGTATGCCTTTAGGTTGGCAGAAGCAGGATGTAAATCAGTTTTTTTTGGAATTGAATCTGGTAATGAAGATTTAAGAAATCAAGTATTAAAAAAACAACTTTCCGATACACAGATTATTGAGGCGGCAGATTTGTTACATCAAGCGGGTATAAAATTTAGAACGTATAATATATTAGGACTACCGGATGAAACGTTAGAAGATGCTTTTTCAACCTTGGAATTAAATATTAAAATAAAAGCTGATTATCCTTGGTGTTCCTTATTCTCACCATTTCCAGGTACCGAGTTAACGGATTATGCATTTGCTAAAGGATACTTAAGTCCCACATTTGATTATGAAAAATTAACGAAATCATTTTTCACCGAAAGTAAATTAGAGATACCCAACATTCGGGAAATGCAGAACCTTCAAAAGTTTTTTCAGACGGCTGTATTATGGCCTTGGACTTACCCTTTGGTAAAACAATTGATCAAGTTACCTCCCAATATTCTTTTTCAGGCTTGGTTTGGACTCATTTATTTTCATGTATACATTCGAAGTGAAAAGAGAAGTTTTTGGTCCACTCTAAAATTTGCTTTGAAGAATTATAAACACGTCCTTGCGAAACAATAATCATGGATAAATCAAATTATAAGGTACTGTTTCTAAATCCTCCGGGAAAGGAGATCTACATTCGTGATTACTATTGCTCTAAAGTTTCAAAGGCCTATTATTTGCCTCAACCGGTTGATTTATTAACCCAAACTAGTTTCTTCAATTCAGAGCAATTTGAGTGCAAGGTAGTAGACGCGATAGCCGAAAAACGTTCAAAAGAGAATACTCTTGGTTTGATTTTAGATTTTGCCCCAGACTTCATTATTACCCAGTGTGGTTCGGTATCTTATGAAGAAGATAACACCTTTTTTACAAAATTATTTAGTGTGTTTCCGGGGGTTGAAATTTTCTCTACCGGAGATTTGTTTTTAGAGAATCCAAAACGCTATTTAAATGAAACTCCTTGGTTGCATGGGGTGATTACAGATTTTTTTGATGATGGGGTGCGCCAATTAATGGCAAAAAACTTTGAAGGCATATTTGGTCTTACCTACAAGCAGGGGAGCAATATTATTCAGAATTCCAGTAGTTCCAAAAAGAAAGAAATTGAATTGGATACTCCACAGCACCATTTGTTTGCAAATCATTTGTATAGAATGCCCTTTGTAAACAACTATCCGATGGCTACGGTGTTAACCAATTACGCGTGTCCTTTTCCATGCACCTTTTGTATCATGTCCTTCTTAAATTTTAAGCAACGAAGCACCGAAAGCATTAAAAGAGAGTTACTTTCCTTAAAGAATCAGGGAATTAAATACGTTTACTTTTCAGACCAAACCTTTTTTGTGAATGACAAGGTGACATCGGAAGTTCTGGACTTTATGATTTCCGAGAAACTTAATTTCAATTGGGTGTGTTTTTCTCGCGTAGATGTGCTAGATTTTCAAAAGTTGGAGAAAATGAAATTGGCCGGCTGTAACACCATTATGTTTGGGGTGGAGTGGGCCGATGATGAACTATGTAAGAAATATAAAAAGAACTATACGGTAGCACAAGTAAGGGAGACTTTTGCTTTGGCAAAAAAAGTGGGAATTAAACGTATGGGTACATTTCTTATAGGAGTGCCTAATCAAAGCCGAGAATCGATTAGAAATACGGTTGAATTTGCTAAAGAAATTGATGCCGATTACGCTTCATTTAATGTGGCGGTGCCTAGAGTACAAACTTCATTTAGGGAGGAAGCACTAGATTTAGGATTGATTACGGAAGATCAAAAACAAATGGATCAATCAGGAAGCTTTATAGCTATGGGAACAGGAAATGTTTCGGCTGAAGAACTAATGCTCCTCAAGAAAGAAGCCTATAGAAAGTTTTATTTAAGACCCCAATATATATGGATGCGTATGAAAGCATTAAATAATATGGAGGAACTAAAAACGCATGCTCGTGAAGCATTTTTCGTGGTTAAGAATATTTTTTCGTAGTGCCAGGTAACCACACGACATATAAATGGATAGTACTCATTTTAATGAGTTTTGTTACGGTATGGAAGGGGATATTACCGGGGTGTACCCAACTAAACTCCGATTTTACGAATTACTATGCGGGGGCAAAACTATTTAGTCAGGGGCAACAGGTATCTCAATTTTACGATAATGATTGGTTCTTAAATGAAGCCAATCAAATGGATATTTCATTTGCAAAGTTTACGCCATTTCCGCCACCAACCGTTTTCATTATGTTACCCTTAACTCTGTCTCTTATACACATCTCCGAGCC
>CAJXPI010000076.1 GCA_913057875.1 uncultured Flavobacteriales bacterium | reverse complement strand
TCTACACAGAGTAGATCGTCGGCAGCGTCAGATGTGTATAAGAGACAGCCGCAATGAATATCAATTTTCTCCTCTTTATTTGATACTAGAAATAAATCCAGTGTATGAGGAATCTTGTAAGATGAAATTACTAGCCCTTCATGGTATTGGGAGTGGTATCCTCCTAATTCAATAGCAATATTATAGGTGTCAATTTTAGGGAAAAAGATTTCAAAAAAACCAAATTCATCCGATTCGTATTCCCGTATAATAGAATCGCCCATCAGGACTTGAATGTTTGCTCCATTAAGAGGTTCTAATGATTCATTTTCCAATACAGCTCCTTGAAGACTAATAATCCTCTTGGCTGTGGAAGCACTTGCCCATAATGAGACAAGGAAACCTAGCAGGATAAAAACTTTCTTCATAGCTAATGTTTTATGAATCTTTGAACTTGTGGTTTTCCTTCTTTTTCAAATTGGATGAGGTAAACCCCAGGTATAAAAGATTCTACGTTTAGAGATACAGAAGGGACTTCTTGTATCGAAATTTGTTGTAATAATTTTCCAGAAAGATCAATTACTATTAGTTGTTCTATTCCCATTAAGCCGCTTATAGTTAGCTCGGACTGCACCGGATTTGGAAAGACTCGTAGAAGTGGCTGCGATTTCTCATCAATAGATGATGGAGGCCCAGCTTCGGCTTCTGCCAATTCCATACTATCCTGGTCCGCAAAAAGATCTGTAATGGGTAACGGTTCTTTTTCTTCTTCGTTTAAAATAAGACGAGAACATCCACAATTAAAGCAGCAATAGGTAATTTCCATATATCCTGCCTTCATTCGGCAATCGTAAAAATATTTGGTTTCAGCATCAAGGGTGAAATTCATTTCGTGAGGTTCGTACCCGACTGATGATGAGTTCATGTTGTATTCACCGGGTTCCAAATCGTTTATGTAGAAGTTTCCATCAAAATCGGAAGTAGCCCCTGTAATTTGAACTCCGTTTTTTTCTAATACCACATTGACAAAAGGCAAGGGTTCTCCGCTTTCTTCATCGGTAATTATTCCAAGGAAGGTAGAAAGGCCTTCGTTAGGGATTTCTATTTGATTGCTTAATAAATTAGACTTACCACGGAGGTTTTGCGAAAAGCTGATTATTGGAATTATGCACAGCGAGATTAGTAACAATTTTTTCATTGGTGAGAATTTTAATTGGTTAATAATTGTTTGGTTTAACGCTCATTATTATAAACGAAAAAGAATTAAAATAGGTTTGGTTAGTTTGTGTGAAATTTTATTCTGACTTGTGTTTTTTATGATTGAGCTTTGGCGGAGCAGGTAAATCGTGTTTTATCGGTATTAAAGGTCAGATGAATTAGTTTTGAAAGTATGAGCAAAAGGGATTTAAAAAAGTACTTGGATGAATTGTCCAAAGACCAAATGCAAGAGCAAATTTTGGATTTATACACGCGCTTTAAAGAAGTAAAGGTGTATTACGATTTTGCATTTAATCCCAAAGAAGACAAGTTGCTTGAAGAGGCTAAGATTAAGATAGGCAAAGAGTATAATTTAAATGTACGGAAACCAAAAGCGAGAAGATCTGTAGCACAAAAGCTCATTAAGCATTTTAAAAAGTTGGAAGTTCAACCTCAAGTAATTGCCGATTTTATGCTCTATAATCTAGAAATGGCACAAATTTTTAGTGGGGAGCGCAGAATTAAACAAGAGTCGTTTTATGTAAGTATGCTCAATTCGTACAGAGAAGCGGTAGCTTATGTGATTGATTATAATTTGGATGACCATTTTAAGAATAGGCTCGAGAAAATTGCCGATGAATCGTATGAGCAGCGATGGTTTAATCACGTGGCTTTTGAAAATGAATTGCAAAGATTTTAGTGGGTAATTAATTGCATTTTTTGCACCGTAAATCCTAGTAGAATCCTAAATTTGTGACCACTCAAATGAGGTTATTATGAAGAAAATACTTGTTGCCAATAGAGGTGAAATTGCCTTAAGAATTATGCGTACTTGTAAAGAAATGGGAATTTCTACTGTAGCTATTTATTCGGAAGCGGATGCGGATTCTTTGTTTGTGAAATTTGCAGATGAAGCTATTTGTGTAGGTCCACCTCCATCAGCAGAGTCTTATTTGAGAGGCGATTACATTATTGAGAAAGCCTTAGAATTGGGCGTGGATGGAATTCACCCAGGATATGGTTTCTTATCAGAAAACGGTGAGTTTGCTCAAAAAGTAACCGATGCAGGCATCAAGTTTATTGGTCCGTTACCAAAATCTATGGCAATGATGGGTGATAAATTAGCTGCTAAAGCTGCGGTTAAGAATTACAACATTCCAATGGTTCCTGGTACTGATGAGGCTATTAGCAACCCCGCTGAGGTAGTTGAAATTGCAAAAGAAATTGGTTTTCCTATCCTTATTAAAGCTGCCGCTGGTGGTGGAGGTAAAGGAATGCGTATTGTAGAGAAAGAAGAAGAGTTAGAGGAACAAATTCAGATGGCTACCAATGAGGCCAAATCTGCTTTTGGTGATGGTTCTGTTTTTATTGAAAAATACGTAGGTTCTCCTAGACATATTGAAATTCAAGTTTTAGCAGATGAGCACGGAAACATTGTTCACCTTTTTGAAAGAGATTGTTCTATTCAAAGACGTCACCAAAAGGTGATTGAAGAAGCTCCTTCGGCTTTATTAACTCCAGAGTTACGTAAAGAAATGGGCGAATGTGCTTGTGACGTAGCTCGCGCATGTGATTACTGGGGAGCGGGAACAGTTGAGTTCCTTTACGAAAACGGGAAATATTATTTCTTAGAAATGAATACCCGTTTACAAGTAGAACATCCCGTATCTGAATTAGTGGCCAACCTAGATTTGGTTGAGCAGCAAATTAAAGTAGCTCGTGGAGAAAAATTGGAGTTCACCCAAGAAGATCTATCTATTCATGGTCACTCTATCGAGGTTCGTGTCTATGCGGAAGATCCAGAGAATAATTTCTTGCCAGACATTGGTAAATTATCTACTTACCGTTTACCAAAAGGAGAAGGCGTTCGTGTAGATGATTCAATGGAAGAAGGGAAGCATATCCCAATTTATTACGATCCAATGATTTCTAAATTGATTGTTTGGGGTAAAGACCGGGAAGAGGCTATTGAAAGAATGATCAAAGCTATCGATGATTATCACATTCATGGAGTAGAAACTACTTTGAGCTTTTGTAGATACGCTATAGATCATGAAGCCTTTAGAAGTGGTGAGTTTGATACCCACTTTGTCAACAAGCATTTTGATCCTAAAAATTTCCGATACGCAAAAGAAGAAGAAAAAGAATTAGCTGCTTTAATTGGAGCAACTTTGATGGCCGAACGTAAAGGAAGATTAACGGTGGGTGCTAAAACGGAACTTCCTTCAGCATGGGAATTAAATCGTTCGTAACGAAAAATCACTTTTTATATATTATTTGTATTGGACTCATTTTGGTAGGATGTTCTTCTACCAAAATGAGTTTTGACGTCACTACCTTACCCGAAAATCCACTTTCCGATCCGGTAAGAACAATTGCATTGGTAAATGGAATTAACCTAAATAATGCCCAAACCAATCAATTCGTAAATGGCAATGTCGTAGCCCAATTTAACGGTCCTACAAACTATGTGATTCAACAAACATTTCAGAAAATGGAATCTATGTTTGAGAATGGTCAATATTTTAATGCTTACGACACCACTTTGAACTTTCTACCTAAAAGCAGTGGTTTTAGAAGTAAAACAATGCCTGTGGTGCTTATGAATAAAGCGTGTAGGATTACGGGTACGGATGCAATTGTTACGATTGAAGCGTATACTGCCGACATTGATAGTGATAGTGAAGTTAGGTATTCTACTCCCGTAGATCGAAATTACGGAACCGTAAGAGTACCCTATTTTGATGGAGAGCAGAGTGCCGTAATGCGAATGTTGTTTAGAGCATATTCTTGTAAATCAAATCCGGGTGAACTAGATTTTCAAACGGAGGTCAGTACCCAAGTTTCACGTTCTACAACGGGAAGTTCACCCTATGAGGTAGATCAAAATATGCGGTCTTCAGGTAGTATTTTACTAGAAGCAGCAGAAAAAATTGCCATTGATTTTTCCCAACAAATTGGTCCGAATTCAGAAACCGTATCTCGAAAAATTTATATCAAGGGCAATGATCAAATGGCTGAGGCATATCGTTTGGCCGGAATTGGTGATTGGAAAGGAGCCAACGATATTTGGTATTTATTGGCTACAAATAGAAATAAATCGATGGCATCAAAAGCTACGTATAACTTAGTAGTGGGTAACGAGGTAATTTTGAATTACTCGGAATCCATTGAACTGGCTAAGATTTGTAGAGATCAATTTGAAATGAAAAAGATGAATACCTACATTCTTAATCTTGAAAACCGTCAAAAGGAAGTGGAAGAATTGAAAAGGTTATTTCCTTCTATTATCTTGTAGATTTCCAGTACGGAAACCTATAATTTGAAGTTGTATATGTTAGCCTCAAAGCGTATCCTTGTTACGGTCAATAAAAACTACGGATTATGAAAATTGAAGCGGACTCACCCGAAGAGTATATCTCCAAATTACCGGAAGATAGAGCGGAGGTAATGACTCAACTTAGAGACATAATCAAACAAAATTTACCCGAAGGATTTGAAGAGCGAATGAGCTATAACATGATTGGATTTGTGGTGCCTCACACTATTTACCCTGAAGGGTATCATGTTACTCCAAAATTGCCTTTGCCGTTTATTAGCATTGCTTCACAAAAAAACTTTGTGGCTTTGTATCATTCTGGCGTTTACGCTTCTCCTGAAATGCATCAGTGGTTTGTTGGTGAGTATCCTAAATATGTAAAGACCAAATTAGATATGGGCAAAAGCTGTATCCGATTTAAAAATATGAAAACCATTCCTTTTGAGTTGATAGGAGAGTTGGCGTCAAAAATGACCGTAAAAGAGTGGATTGATATCTACGAAAAAGCACTAAAAAATAAATAAAAAGTAAAATAGAAAGATGGAAGATATAGTATCCGATATTCCCTTTATTACCAATGATGCCGTAGTTTTCGGTATTTTGATCATGTTGTTGATGGCTATTTTTAAAGCCACCGAAATGACGCAGTTTAGTAAGTTCTTTAAGGTTATTCCAGCCTTACTTCTGTGTTACTTTTTGCCTTCGTTATTTAGTACGTTCGGAATTATTTCTCCCAAATGGATTGATGTTTCTGCCGCTATCGCTGCCTTAGCTGACAGCGGGTTAGATATGTCTGGTATTTCTAGTTTTAAAGATTTAAAACACTTTGTTTTAAATAATGATGTGGATTCAAAAATACTAGCCCCATTTATAGGCAAGTCGCAGTTATACTTTGTAGCATCACGTTATTTATTACCTGCTAGTTTGATTTTGTTAACGCTAAGTATCAACTTAAAAGAGGTGTTCAAATTAGGTCCCAAGGCTTTGATTATGTTCTTTACTGGAACCGTAGGAGTAGTGATTGGTGGACCGTTGGCCATTTTATTATTCTCTTCATTTGCGCCTGATGTAGTAGGTGGAGTTGAGCCTAATGAAGTGTGGAGAGGTATGACCACTGTAGCTGGTAGTTGGATTGGCGGTGGTGCTAATCAAGCGGCTATGTTTGAAATTTTTGGTGATGGTGATAAAAATCTAATCTCAGGAAGCATGTATTCTATGATGATTACCGTTGACATTGTGGTGGCCGAGATTTGGATGTTCTTTTTATTATTAGGAGTAGGGAAGACTACTAAAATTGATAATTGGTTAAAAGCAGATTCAAGTTCGGTAGAAACCTTAAAGAACCACATGCATGACTTTAGCCAAAAAATAGCTAGAATTCCTTCGTTTAACGATATCATGGTAATTCTTGGATTAGGTCTTGGGTTTACTGGATTGGCACATTTCTTTGCGGATATTATTGCCCCTTGGATTAAGGCAAAAGCGCCCTATTTAGCAGAAACTTTTAGTTTAGGTTCTGGTTTCTTTTGGTTGATTGTTTTGGCTACCACTTTTGGAATTATCTTAAGTTTTACCAATGCCAGAAATTATGAAGGTGCGGGTGCATCTAAAATAGGTGGAGTATTTATTTACATTTTGGTGGCAACCATTGGAATGAAGATGGATATCCTTGCCGTACTGGAAAACCCGGCAATATTCTTAGTAGGATTAACCTGGATGGCGGTTCACGTAGGATTATTAATTCTTGTAGCGAAATTGATTAAAGCGCCATTCTTCTTTATGGCTGTAGGTAGTAAAGCAAACATTGGTGGTGCAGCATCTGCACCTGTAGTGGCTGCCGCATTTCACCCGTCATTAGCTCCAGTAGGAGTATTGTTGGCGGTATTGGGTTATGCTTTTGGTACGTATGGCGCGTTAATTTGTGGGTACTTGATGCAAGGAGTGGCTCCTTAAAAAGTATTATTCCATATAGCATCATAATTAGCACTGGCCTTTACCATCAAAATTAAGTTTTTGAGGTATTGATTTTATTTCTAAATTTGAGTTAGCTTCCTATATTGTTAATTCAAAATGCTAAAAATTGAAACCAAAAGTTTGTATCGTTTCCGAAAAGTGGGTAACGTTTAAAAGAATGTTTTCTGATTGTGAGTCATTTGAGGTGGGGTATATAGGTGGTTCAACCATAAAATACTTACATTATTTAGAAAATAATGCGACAGGTGTGGTTATCCTCTTTTCTGATTTAAATGCTGATTTATTTAGTTTGTTGAAGGTTCAAGGAAAAATTTCACCAAATGTGGGGGTTATTGGGTTGACCTCAAAAAAACTATGCAGTGAAAACAACTATTTGAGTAAATTGGGAATTTCGTATTTTTTGAAAAAAGATGGTTTATCCATGGCTGTTATGGAAAACATTTTTGGCAAACTTCAAAAAGATGGTCTTTTTACCAATTCTGGAAAAAATAGCAAAGCATTTCAAACAACTGTGACAGGTCTTATTTTTAAACCCCAATTAAGCACTATTCAAGAAGAGGTTTTATTCTTTCTATGTGAAGGAAAAACTGGGGTTGAAATTGCAAAGGAAATTTACCGGAGTGAGGCCGGGGTTCGTAAAATATGTGAAAAATTAAGGCGTTTATTTGAAGTTAGCTCTAATCAACAACTAGTTGTCAAAGCGCTAAGAAATAATTGGGTAGGTAATCCTGATTTGTATCATATGTGATAATATTAAGTTGGTGTTTTTTTTTTTTTTTTCGTGATTATTAATAATCATAAAAAAAGAACATGAAACTTTTTAATCTTTCCAAATGTGGATTTTTACCACTATTACCTCTATGCATAACTCTATTTTTTACCAATCACACAAAAGCCCAAGTAAAAGTATGGAATAATAGTAATGTTACCATTGGATGGGCTAACACTGCTCCCAACGAAAATCTTAATGTCCATGGTGATTCTTACTTTAAGCCCTCAAGTTCCACATATGGGTCTTCAATAACCGGATTCCATTTTAGAAATTATCATAATAACGTAACAGCCACAGGTACTACCGGAACAACATGGTATAATGAACCAATGCTGTGGTGTCAATGGAGCAAAACAGCATGGATTGGAACTGCGAACGAGGAAATTTACAGAGTTTTTGCAACAAGACTATATGCAAGTGATGGTATGGTACACACTTCAGATCGTAGATTAAAAACCAACATTACCGAATGGGAAGGTAGCGCCCTAACCAAGATTAACAATTTGAAGGTTTACCGTTACGATATGGACCCTACAAAATTTCAAAACGTTCCGGAAGAAAAGAAGGCTGTAATTGCGGAAGAAGCGAAAAACAAAATTGGTTTTATAGCGCAGGAACTTCAGGAAGAATTTCCTGAATTGGTAAAGCCAATTCCGGGAACAGAGTATCTAGGCGTGGACTACACAATGATGATTCCGGTTTTACTTGAGGCAATCAATGAACAACAAGCATTAATTTTGGAACTACAAGAAAAAATTCTCAAATTGGAAGGAAAATAAACCCAGAGGGCAATTTGATTTTAAGCACTTAAATAAGCCAAAATTTTGCTAAAACGATACATTATGAAATTCAAGAACTTATCTTTTGCGTTAATTGTAAGTATTTTTATCCTACTTATTCAAAGTTGCAAATGTGATGACCCAAGTGATCCTAACTGCCCAAATTATGATCCTTGTTTGTGCGTAACCGAAGATTTTGCGGATTTTGAAATGGAGGAAGCATTATTTTACAATGGCGAAGGTGGTTATTATCAAACGGATACAACACTAGAAAATAATAATGTCCGGTTAACCGTGTATGACCAATCTGTGGACAGCGTAAAATGGATAATAGGAGCAGACCCTACTTTACGTACTGGTAAATCAATAAACCTATCTTTTGATGAAGCCTATGGTGAAATACCTGTTACGGTTATTGCATACAAAAATTTAGCGGCCAATTGCCTAGGTGAAAACTTTGGAACCGATACTATAACAAAGTCGATTTATGTTTTAGAATGGTGGAGGGCTCCTTATTTCGGAACCTTTTCTGGAACCACATCTGAAGATCCCGATACCCCATTCTTTACGGAAATTGATACTATCAGTAATTACCGGGGGTTAACCAAAAGAATAAGGGTGGTGTTGTTAACAAATTTTCCTAACGGATATAGTATGCCAATTCCTACGGATGGGGTTAACAACCTATACCGACCATATTCATTCATTGGATATCGAGGATTTATTTCGATAATTTCCGATGACTTGGACCATATAAGAGCAAATTACAATCCTCAAACAAGAAAATTAAAAGGAACCTATTTCTTTAATCCTCAGAATGGGCAGGAATGGAAATATGAGAAGAGCTACCAGGGTTCAAAAACAAATTAATTACACATCTAACCCAATTTCAAAAATTTATTAAATGTTTAAACAAATTCTATTTATTCTAGCTTGTTTAGTTTCACAACTAACAATTGGTCAAATAGCACCATATTGTAGCCCAAATACCATAACAACTGATCCCGATTACCCCGGAAATCAAGGTTTATTCGATTGGAGGATTAACCCACTTAATAATGGAGTGGTGTATGTTTATGATGGGCCAAATATTGTTTCATACCCCAATATTATATACCCGTATTTCGGAGCTAGCACAAATCCTAACCTCAATATTCCTGCATCTGCCATAATCAAAGACTACAAACCAGAAGATGGTTGGGAAGTTGTTTATACTAGTTTTGGCACACCCAATAATGGCACTGATGACCCAGTATTTTTTCTTTACAATAGATATAGAAGCATCCTTCGTGTTTTTATTCTTCTTCTCAACGAAGAAGCTCTTGCCAACAAAGCAATGGTCTATCTTGAGTGGGAAAGTTTTGGAAGTACAAATACTGGGAATGCATATTTAAGCGCCTATAATTCTCCAATGGATGCCTTAGACAAATTCAATAAACACAAAAAAAATATTCATTTGGTAAAAGCAAACCACATGGTTAATGATGATAGGCTATGGCTTTTTGCAGATTTTCCTATTGTATACGATCCATGTATTTGTAGTCGAACTAGTCTTTTAGCGGTAAAGTCCGCATTAATTGATGTCGGTGATATACAAATGGAAATAAATAATAAAGTAATATCAAACTCAGGGGTAGTTGCGGGTGGCGTAACCCAAACCGGAAGTGATTGGTTTAAGGCAGCTTTTGGCTCTCTCGATAGTGATGTGTCTAAAGAAATCAAAGTAATAAAAGATAACTTTCATTTGCTTAAAATAACCGATACAAAGGCTATGGAAGACCACACCTTTAATGGAACTTTAAAAAACTTAAAAAATGCGGGAATACTATCTACATCAGTAGGATGGATTAAGGGAATTTCTAGTACAATCAACATTCTCGATTATTTTGTCGCGGGTGGTAGTGCCACACCACTTGAGGGAGACGATATTCCAAATGTAATGGTAACACCAGCATCAACAGCCAAAGGAACTGTAGAATATATTCGTCCATTTAGTTACAACTCTTTTCTGGCCCCTGGAGCAAATTCTGATGGAGTTGAAGAAGACTTAATTCCATTATATAACAACCCTTTAGGTATTCTCAATCTATTGGAAACTCCAAAAGTTGAATTTTTAAGATATTACCTTGTGGGTAATCAAACCCCCAGTGGGGCGGGATCCCAAACACAAAATGGATTCTTAAATGAACATTTACCTCACGTTAAACAGTATAGATTATCCAAAGAAATTAAATATGCAGTAAATCCATCATCTGGCCTTGAACTTAAATCTATTGAAGGTTCGTTCGTTTATAGAACGGGAGGACCTGTTGAAAATAATTCTACGGTAAAGTCAAATTACGCAGAAGGAACAATTTTTCCACCAGGGAGTTCCCAAGGTTTCCCTATCTATTTGCCAGCAGGGCCTGCAACTTTAAAGCCTATAGATTTCAATAATTATGAAAACTCTTTATTTGACCAAAATATTGAAATTACCCTTTGGGAGAAGGACGATGGGGATGGGTTGGACAGTTTGTACTTTAAAACTCCTTATACTTCTCTAAACTGCATAGAAACCAATCAGTTTAGACTATTTAGTAATACTTTATACGACAGATCAATAAATATTCAATCAGATCCCAACAAACCTCCAAAATACGTAACATCACAAGGTGCGAATAAACCTGAAATATATTTTAGAATTAGGGCAATTCTCAATAGAAAGGACGGGTTAGGTGAACCGGTAATTTTCATTGCAACCTACAATGTAGACGAACCAAAAGAGGTTATTTATGAGGAACATGAAACAGCTGATTTATTTTTAAATAATGAGGAGATTACAGATATTTCACAATTAATAAATCATTATTCTTATCCATTTTCCTTCCATGTTGGAAATTTTTCCAATAATAACAACGGTTCTTGGATAAACATGTTAGATAATGTCCCTCAAAATTTAAGTTTAACAGCTCCGAACATATACCCCGTAGACGATTACTACGCAAGTAACGAAGTAACACTTTCTGGTAATTCTGGGCAATCATTGTCCATTTTGAGTGGAACCACCATAACCGCGGGTAACAAAATAACCGTAAATAACAATGTCCTATTAAATTCAAACGTTACATTATCAATTGCACCACATCCACATGGTTATGGTTGCGATGGAATTTTACCTCAAGTATCATCAGAGGAATTAGCATCATTTTGTACCAATGAAGATAAATACAAACCTTTATATTTTAAAAATACATCAATTGAAAAAAACGAAAACTTTAGTGAATCCAATTTTAAATTGACATATTCATTAAGACCCAATCCCGCGAAGGATTATGTAAATATAATTATTAGTGAAGATGATTATTCTTCTGAAATTTGGGTAACGGATTTATCTGGAAAAACAGTTATCTCACCATCTCATCACGATCAGTCAAGTATTTCAATACCAGTAATGTCATTGGCTTCAGGAATGTATTTCGTTTTTGTAAAAGTTAATGATCAAGTTACTTCGAAAAAACTTATTATTTCTAGATAGTTTGAGACAGGGTTTATTGTAACTTATAACAACTTTAAATGAGATACATTGTAATTGTTGCACTTTTAATGGTTCTAATGGCTACCTCCTGTAAAAAAGAGGAACCCGTTCAGGAATGTCCATCACCAGAACCTTGGGAACGTTTTGTGGGTGACTATAAGGTATATGATACACTAGGCAACTACTTATATGATTGTGATATTTCTCAGTATAGAGATACTAATAGCTATGGAAATGTAGTCGTAGATTATTTAATGATTCGAAATTTTGCTGATAATTTTGATTTACCCATCGAATATAGTCAAAACTTAGATCCCAATATTTTGAACTTCGGTTTTTACGATTCTGTTCCAGATTATAAGGATAAACATTGGTTTATAGCCTCCCTATTTGATGATTTAAATACGGACCATCCTGAAAATAGGCTAGAGAACGATTCTATTACCCTGTATTTTGAGAGAACCAATATTAAATTCTGGATTAATGAGGGCCAACAGTATTACCATTGTGAGTGCAAACATGTAGCAGTTAAACAGTAACAAAAAAGGGGCTAATAAATTCAATCATTAGCCCCTTTCTTTGGTAATAAGTTTATTATCTGTCAGCGTAAGCTTTCAATGCAGCTTCTAATATCTGACCTGCTTCTACGAGTAATTCTTTTTTAAGAACGTAAGCCAAACGCACTTCGTTTTTACCTAAACCTGGAGTAGAGTAGAATCCGGAAGCAGGAGCCATCATCACCGTTTTTCCGTTTAAAGAAAACTCCGATAAAATCCACTCACAAAAATGATCGGCATCTGCTACCGGTAGCTGTGCCACACAATAAAATGCTCCGGATGGGTTAGGACAAGTAACCCCTTCAATGCTATTTAAAGCAGTTACCAAAATATCACGTCTACCTACATATTCTTCTTTGACTTCATCAAAGTACGAGGCTGGCGTTTTTAATGCCGCCTCTGAAGCAATTTGAGCAAAAGTAGGCGGACTTAATCGAGCCTGTGCAAACTTCATGGCCGTGGCCATTACTTCTTTGTTTTTTGAAATCAACGCGCCAATACGAGCGCCACACATGCTGTAACGTTTAGACACAGAATCAACCAAAATGGTGTTTTGTTCAATTCCTTCTAAATTCATTACTGATTTGTGCTCTTTGTTATCGTACACAAACTCACGATACACTTCATCCGAAAACAAGAATAAATCATGTTTGGCCACAATGTCACGAATGGTTTTTAGTTCCTCTTCGGTGTATAAATAACCCGTTGGATTACCCGGGTTGCAAATTAAAATACCCTTCGTTTTAGGTGTGATTAGTTTTTTAATATCCTCAACAGGGGGTAATGCAAAACCATTTTCAATAGATGCCGTTACCGGTACTACTTTGATTCCACTAGCCGTAGCAAATCCATTATAGTTGGCGTAAAATGGTTCCGGAATAATAACTTCATCACCTGGATTGAAACAGGTCATGAATCCAAAAAGCAAAGCTTCCGATCCACCAGTGGTTACAATAATATCGTTGTGATCAATGTCAATGTTTACCGATTTGTAATATTCCGCAAGTCCTTTTCTGTACGATTCGAAACCAGCAGAATGACTGTATTCCAGTACAGAAATATTACTATCATGAATAGCATCTAAGGCTACTTGAGGAGTTACAATATCGGGTCTGTCTCTTATACACATCTCCGAGCCCACGAGACTCCTGAGCATCTCGT
>CAJXPI010000075.1 GCA_913057875.1 uncultured Flavobacteriales bacterium | reverse complement strand
GCTCGGAGATGTGTATAAGAGACAGGCATTTTGGTGGGCTATGGCCGTAGAAACAAAATTGCTTTGTTCACCATTTTGGTGGTAATCAAACGCATTTAAAATGGCGTTATCCGCAACCAGGAAGCTAGAGAAATGATTCGAAAATGAAACTTCGTTATCTCCTTCAAAAATGGAAATGAATGTAGCTTCTGACCCTGTAGCCAACTCAATGTAGTTACGATTTGCGGCAGTAGTTAATTCTCCATTTTGAACGTTTACAATAAAAAGTGGTGCTTCAATTTTGGTATTTTTATCTACCGAAATATGAACGCCATCTGTAAATGCTGCTTGGTTCAATAAAGTAAAAGCTTCCTGTTCGTTATCCCAGTTTACTGGAAATTTTGCCAAGTCGCCTTCTGCTAATTTATCTAAAGGTGTTACGGTGATTCCGGCTTCCGTTGGAAGAATACTTAAATCTAAATTTAAGAATCCGTTCACAAAAGTTAAACGCGGATGATCGCTCATAAGAGCCATCGTTTCCTCCGAAATAATCGGATTAATGATTTTCTTAGCAGCGAATTCCTTCTTTAATAAACCTGAAACTTTGGTGTATTTCCAGTACTCATTTCTAAGTGTAGGAAATGCCGTAGACTCTAATCCTTGAGTTCCTTGATTACGTAATTGATCAAAACCAGAAACGTGTTCTGAGTTGCTCAAAATAGCATCAACAAACTCTTTATTTTTAATGGGTGCAATAACACTCATAGTTTTCTTTTTTTTAATGAGTAGGGTGCCTTCATCTTCCGACTTCGGACTCCCGTCTTCAAACTTATTTAAGCCAATCGTAACCTTTTTCTTCTAATTCAAGCGCTAAGTTTTTGTCGCCTGTTTTTACAATCTTCCCATCATACATAACATGTACAAAATCTGGAATGATATGATCTAAAAGTCTTTGGTAATGTGTAATTACTAAAAAGCTATTTTCTTTAGTATGTAACTGGTTAACACCGTTAGCCACAATTTTCAAGGCATCAATATCCAATCCTGAATCAGTCTCATCTAAGATGGCCAATTTTGGATCTAACATTGCCATTTGAAAAATCTCGTTACGTTTCTTTTCACCTCCAGAAAAACCTTCGTTTACCGAGCGATTAGCCAAACGACCTTTCAACTCTACTAACTCTTGTTTTTCTTTCATTAATTTCAAGAAATCTTTCGCTTTTAATGGATCTTCACCATGATACTCACGGATGTTGTTCACAGCCGCTTTCATAAAGTTGGTGTTAGAAACACCTGGAATTTCTACTGGATATTGAAATGCTAGAAATACCCCTTCAGCAGCACGCTCGTCTGGATCTAATTCTAGAATGTTTTTACCGTTAAAGATTACTTCTCCTTCGGTTACTTCGTACTCATCTTTACCCGCAATTACTGAAGCCAAAGTACTTTTTCCAGTACCATTTGGTCCCATAATAGCGTGAATTTCTCCTGGATTGATATCCAAATTGAACCCTTTCAAAATTTTATGGCCTTCTACTTCTGCGTGAAGGTTTTTAATTGAAATAATTGGTGTGCTCATTTTTTATTTTTTGACCGAAATCGGATGTCCGAAGTCGGTAGATAATTCTTTTTGATTTATTTATCCTACGGAACCTTCTAAGGTAATTGCTAATAGTTTTTGTGCTTCTGCAGCAAACTCCATTGGTAATTGGTTCAATACCTCTCTAGCGTATCCATTCACAATTAAGCTAATGGCTTTCTCTTCACTAATACCTCTTTGTTGGCAGTAGAAGATTTGATCTTCCCCAATTTTAGAAGTGGTAGCCTCATGTTCTACTTGAGAGCTTTTGTTTTTTACTTCAATGTATGGAAACGTATGTGCCCCACATTTATCGCCTAATAAAAGCGAATCACATTGCGAGAAATTACGTGAGTTGATCGCGTTTTTATGTACTTGAACCAATCCACGGTAACTGTTTTCAGAAACTCCAGCCGAAATACCTTTCGAAATAATTACACTCTTAGAGTTTTTTCCTAAGTGAATCATTTTTGATCCGGTATCTGCCATTTGGTGATTAGCCGTTACCGCTACGGAGTAAAACTCGCCTTCCGAATAATCGCCTTTCAATACACAAGATGGATATTTCCAAGTTACGGCTGAACCAGTTTCCACCTGTGTCCATGAAACTTTAGATTTATATCCTTCACACATAGCACGTTTGGTTACAAAGTTGTACACCCCACCTTTGCCTTCCGCATCACCAGGGAACCAGTTTTGAACGGTTGAATATTTAACTTCTGCCTCTTTCTTCACCATAATTTCAACCACTGCTGCATGTAATTGATTTTCATCACGTGCTGGTGCCGTACAACCTTCTAAGTAACTTACGTAAGAGCCTTCATCAGCTACAATAAGTGTTCTTTCAAATTGTCCAGTACCTGCTTCGTTAATACGGAAATAGGTAGATAATTCCATGGGGCAACGAACACCTTTTGGAATGTAACAGAAAGATCCATCCGTAAATACCGCAGAGTTCAAGGCTGCGTAATAATTATCAGCTGCAGGAACCACCGATCCTAAATATTCTTGTACCAAGTCTGGGTATTCTTTAACCGCTTCAGAAAACGACATAAAGATGATGCCTTTTTCTAATAACGTCTTCTTAAATGTTGTCGCTACAGAAACCGAATCCACAACCACATCAATGGCAATACCGTTCATTCGTTTTTGCTCATCTACAGAAATACCAAGCTTTTTATACATTTCCAGTAACTCTGGATCTACCTCATCTAAGCTTTTTAATTCCTTTTTCGGTTTTGGAGCCGAGTAATAGGAAATAGCTTGGAAATCTGGTTTGTCGTATTTCACGTGAGCCCAGTCTGGCTCATACATGGTTAACCAATGACGGTATGCTTTAAGTCTAAACTCAAGCAACCATTCTGGCTCTTCTCTTTTACTGGAAATTAAACGAATTACATCTTCGTTTAATCCATTTTCTATTCGGTCGGTATCGAAGTCGGAAACGAACCCATATTCGTATTCTTTTCCTTCTAAATCCTTCTCTAAGTCCGATTCAGTGTAGCCCATTATCTGTGCTTTATAATATTAAACGGCAAAACTTTCTCCGCATCCACAAGTACGTGACGCGTTAGGATTGATGAATTGGAAACCTTTTCCATTCAATCCTCCTGAAAAATCTAATTGAGTACCAATCAAGTACAGAAAACTCTTTTTGTCAACCACTACAGTAAGACCATTGTCGTCCATTTTCTTGTCGTCCTCTTTCAGTTCATTATCAAAATCTAAATCGTACATCAATCCAGAGCAACCGCCACCTTTAACGCCAACTCGAATAAATGAATTCTCACCCAAATCGCTTTGTGCTAATAAGCGCTTCGCTTCGTCTCTAGCCGCATCTGTAACTTCTATCATAATTTGATTGTTTATTTAGAATGATTCTAATTAAGCGCAAAAGTACCTATTTTTAGGTAGGTAACAATTAAAAAAAAACACTTTGCGTAATTCTATTATAAGGATTTAATATAGGTACATAAAAACTCTTAAATGATTTTCAGGTACTAGATATGTTTTACCTGTTAAATAAAGCATAAAATAAGCGTTTTAGGCTTCTATTGGGTGTTTGAAGGCGTCTCAAATTAGACTGGAATTAGATTACTTTATAAATTTGCAGCACGTGAAAAATTCGGAGGTTTTTCAATTTTAAAATGGAGAGGTACAATACCTTAAATCATGAGCAATAAAAAAACTACGTATAGGGTAAGCCAATGTCTAAAGCAATTTTTGTTTTTGGTGAGTATATTATTGGGTGTTTCAAGTATTCAAGCCCAGAAGATTAATGGCGTGGTTACGGATACCGAAAAGGAACCCTTGGCTTTTGTAAATGTAATTTGGGCAAACACTTCAGTGGGAGCTATTACCGATGAAAAAGGGAAGTTTAAGATCGATGCCCCCATAGAGTACCCCGCATTTTTGGTAGTTTCTTTCGTAGGATTTAAAACGGATACCATTAAAGTTTGGCCGAACATGAAAAAGATCGAGGTGGAATTAAAAAGTACCTTAGAGCTTGAGGAGTTTGAATTACAAGCTCGACAGAAATCAACTACCATTGGAACGATAACTCCAAACCTGGTAGAAACGTTGAATCAAGATGAGCTTAAAAAGGCGGCATGTTGTAGTGTTTCGGAAAGTTTTGGAACTAATGCTTCGGTTGATGTAAATGTTACGGATGCCGTTTCGGGATCAAAGAAAATTAAGATGTTAGGTTTGGACGGGATTTATACTCAGATTCAGTTTGAAAACTTGCCGTTGGTAAGAGGGTTGTCCTCTGCAAATGGGCTTGACTTTGTGCCCGGTACTTGGGTAGAGTCTATCCAAATTAAGAAGGGCGCAGGTTCAGTAGTTAACGGATACGAAAGTATTGCAGGGCAAATAAATGTAGAATTATTGAAGCCAGATGAAGCCGAAAAACTATTTGTGAATGTGTACGCTAATGAAATGGCTCGTTTTGAGTTAAACACACATTTAAGTAAAAAAGTGAGTGATCGTTGGAGTACCATGTTGTTTATTCATGGCGGGAACCAAGGAGTTGAAATGGACCATAATGATGATGGCTTTTTAGATATGCCTTTAAAAAATACGGTTCTAGTATTTAATAGATGGAAATATTTTGGAAAGAAATTCCGCGCACAATTTGGAGTTCGTGGGGTGTATAATGACGTGCGTTCCGGCCAAAAAAGGGAATATGAAAATCCGTACACGGCCAATATTTTGACCAATCAGTTTTATGCTTTTGCCAAAACCGGATTCCTGTTTGATAGTGAAAATAGTTTTGGAGTGATTTCAAAATACAAATACCATGATCATCAATCTAACTATGGTTTAACCAATTACGATGCCGATCAACATAATGTATATATCAACACGGTTTATAGCGATGAACTTAAAGATGAAAAGAGTAGTATCAAAACAGGGTTTAGTTTAAACTATGATAGCTATCGCCATCAATTTAACGATTCAAACTTCACCAATTTAGAGGTGGTGCCCGGTGCTTATTTTGAATACGCATACGTGACAGAAAAAATGGCACTAGTAGCAGGTATTCGCGGAGATCATCATAATCAATTTGGGGCTTTTGCATCACCTAGAGTTCATTTCAAGTACAATATTCAGCCTAGATCGGCTTTACGTTTTTCGGTAGGGAGAGGATTTAGAACCACTAATGTGTTAATTGAAAATGCTTCGTATTTAGTAAGTTCTCGAAAAGTACGGTTTGTAGAGGCGTTACGACCGGAGCAAGCCTGGAATTATGGCGTGAGTTACAATCATAAATGGGCGATAGGTAGCGAAGTTGATTTGGCCGTAAATGCCGATTATTACTACACAGATTTTGAAAATCAGGTGGTTGTGGATGTAGAGGATAAGAACTTTGTATCTTTCTATAATTTGGATGGAAAATCATACTCACATGCGGTTCAAGCAGAGATAGCTGTAGATTACAAGCGTTTTGAATTAAAGACGGCTTATAAGTACTTAGATGTAAAAACAGATTACGTTTCCGGATTAAAGGCGAAACCGTATACTGCCAAAGACCGTGTATTAGTAAATTTGGGCTACCGTACTAAATTTGATAAATGGAAGTTTGATCTAACTACATTATGGACGGGTTTAAGTAGAGTTCCAAGTACAGAAGGAAACTTGTCGGAAAATACCAGAGCCGAAGAATCAGACACGTACTTTTTATTAAATGGACAAATCACCAAGAAATTCAAAACTTTTGAAGTATACTTGGGCGGTGAAAACTTATTAAACTTTAAACAGAAAAATCCGATTGTAGACAGTGAGAACCCTTTTAGCGATGAATTTGATGCTTCCATGATTTGGGGGCCAGTCCAGGGAAGGATTGTGTATGCAGGATTCAGATATTCAATTAAATAAAATAAAATGAAAAATTTAGGACTATTATTCGCATTTGTATTAGCAACAGTATTTTCAACTCCGGCATTTGCAGGAAGTAATGAGGTGATCAAAATTCAAACCTCTTCGCAATGCGACATGTGTAAAACCACTATTGAAAAAGGGATGGCATTTGTAAAAGGAGTGCGTAAAACGAGTTTGGATGTAGAGAGCAGTGTGTTAACGGTTGAGTACAACCCGGCTAAAACAAATCCAGATGAAATTAGAAAAGCAGTAGCGGCTATTGGTTACGATGCAGATGATATTCCTGCTGAAAAAGAAGCCTACGACAAGCTTGACAACTGCTGTAAAAAGGGAGCGCACAAGTAAGCTCCTAAGGAAAAAATGAAAAAGCCCGCTTTCGAAAAAAAGCGGGCTTTTTTTTGTCTAAAATATTTGAGGTTGAAATAAGGGAATCAAAATAGACCCACTAATTCAAAAGCTTAATTCCGATGAGTTTGTGGTTTAATTTAATGTTGTTTTATAATCTTTCTGTGTTGAACAACTGAATCGAGGGTGTAGGAGACAAAATAGGAACCATTGGGGTATTTAGTAAGATCAATAGGTGTATTAGGGATTAAAAGGATGCTTTGATAAATCTGTTGCCCCACTACATTGCTAATTGTTACTGTTCCATTTAAATCATCGATAGGTACATGAATATTGAGTTTTCCCGTAGTAGGGTTCGGAAAAACATCCATTTCAATAGGGAGGTTAATATCAGATACACTAACAGCATTACACGTTTGTAAGTGGTTTATTCTATTGGAGGTTTGCAAAGAATCATTGAATACAGTTAATGCATTTTGACTTCCCTTTAGAGCATAGTCTAACCATAGATTTAAGAAATCATTAGTTACAGATTGTTGTTCAAGCCTAGAAATGGTTGGATTTCCATTACATAAAGATTCACCTAGATTGCAATTGAAATTGTCATTGGCAAAGTAACAATGCCCGCCACCTATTATTTTTATTTGTGTTTTGCAATTGGAGCTTAAGTGATCATACATTAAGTTTTGATGGTCTTCTGGTGGCGCCACGCAATCGGCATCACCAGAGAAAATAAGTGATGGAACCGTAATACTACTTGCGGCAGAAATAGCAGATGGACTAGTTTCTGCGGCCGCAAAATTGATAAAGGTGTGAATGTTTGGATTGTTTTCCGCGGCTAAAAGTGCGGCTCCTCCGCCCATTGAATGACCCATAAGTCCTGTTTCTGCAGCGATAGAATTATAGAATAAAGAAGTGCTGTTTTGAGCCTCAACTTGCATTTGTGTGGCTAGAAACTTTAAGTCGAAACCAAATTCTTGGTGATCGGGACTTAAGCCCATTTCTGTAGTAGGAAAACAAATGATGTAGCCGTTTGGGACTACTTCAGTCCAAAAATTTTCATAAGCATCCCAACTCATAAGAAATCCGTGACCAAAAATTAACATCGGAAATTCACCCATAGAAATAGGTTCGTCATCTCCTGAGTTGTTTGCTGGATAATATATTTCAGTGATTATGTCTCGGTTTCTTGAGTTATCATGAAATACCATACTGGTGTGCCCGATCTCAAAGGACTGTGCCAATAGGCCAAAAGCCATTAAATAGATACCGGTTAAAGCGGCTATTTGCTTTAAATCAATTTGAAATTTCAATAAAACTTTGCTCATGTTATTTTGAATGGTAGTTACTCAATTTTTTGCTAAAGATCACTTTTCATAGCACGCGCAAGATATGGATTAGTCTCAAAAAAATAAGCGGTTTGTGACGAATCACCCACCGCTTATTACTATTCCTATTAAGTATTATTATTCTTTAATAAATTTTGAGGTGTAGGTGCCTTCATTGTTATAGATTTTAATGATAAATATACCATTTCTAAGGTCTGCTACATTTATGGTGTTGGAATTTTGAATACTTTTTAGGAGTTGTCCAGTTGTCGAGTACACCTCCATAAGGTTTACCATTTCTAGCTCCACATGTAACTCTGTTTTGGCTGGGTTCGGGTAGATGTTAATATTTGAATGACTAATTACCTCATTAATTCCTACCCATGAATCATCCCACACAATAGGGGAGCCTCTAAAGGAACGTCCGTTTTCCATAGATAAATGTTCGAGAACAGTAAGTGTAGAATTGTTTAAATCAAATTCAACGAGAGTTCCATAGCCATTCATTCCCGCGGTTCTGGAAGTGGAATATAGTTTGTCATTGTATAGGGTCCATCCAGCACTAAAACCGGCTCCATCTTGATCTCTATCAAAACTATATTCAACATTATAAGTATTGCTGGTCATATCGTAAGAAAATAAGTGACCATGGTTATTAGATCCTAAGAAATTTGTGGAACCATAGAGTTTTCCGTTATACTCGGTTAATTTACCATTAGCTGTTCTTACCAAGCTATCAAAAACATGCTCTACCTGAAAGGTAAATGTTAGCGTATCTACCGAATAAATTACACATCTATTTTCACCCGCAGCTGTACCTTGGGCACTTGCGCCTGTCGTACCGTAGAGCCTTCCGTTAGATCCAAGAGTGATGTTATGATTCATGTGTCCGTATTGCGTATACGCGTGAGTATTAGGATAAGAGGTTACCGTGGATGAATTTAAATCATACACATCAATGGTGGTGGTATGTGCCATTACAATTTTTGCACCCGGTAATTCAATTACTCCAGGAGTTGAGGCTATTTCTGACCGTGAAAAATTTGTAATTATAATGGCAGGATTAATTAAGTCGTGTTCCATTAAAGCGTGATTTCCGCTAAAGCCATTAACAGATTCATTGAAATATTATAGTTTTCCATTAGATGCCATAATTGCTTTATTCATCCAATTGCTTTGGACTAGTTCTCCATCATTAAACCCTACAAACGGGTTCTCTAAATGCTCTATAGTACCTGATGCCAGATTAAAAAGAGCTAAACTGCCTTGCTCATCCTGACTAATCTGATTTCCTGAGGCATTAGGGCCACCTTTACCAATATAGCCAATAAAGATAGAGTCATTTAATTGGGTGAGTTCTCCAATTATGGCTCTACCTTCTCTGGAGCCTTTAGATTTTAAAATAGTATCCTGTCCCGTTGTCAAATTATGAGAGAATATAGAACCTGCTCCCCCTGCAGAACCATTTCTGGTTACCCCTACTACATTTCCGTTATCAACGGCTATTCCATACTCAATATTCCACCCGGGTTTAATCGGGTCTAACTTGTCTCCAACCAATAATGTTTGAAAGGAATTGTTTGAATAATCAAAGGACCATAATTGTGTTTTATCCTGACTAAACTGGCATGTTCCAATGATTTTACTTCCATTTATTTGCATGCCTGTACCTGAGGCATAAGCAAAATCAGATGGAAAGTCAAAGACCTTTAAATAAGCTCCTCCAGTTGCGGTGTATTGTATAATAGTTCCAGTATTATTGCCCCTCCGCTACGGGTAGTGACGTACATTTTACCATCATTAGCTTGAATAATACCTGTAACTAAACTACCTAAAACAGATAATTCAGAATAAAGGATGGTCCATTCATTTGTTTGCGTGGATGTCGATAAATTATAACTCCAAACACCTCCGCCCCAATTGCTTAGTTCGTCAAAATGATCTTTGGTGCCATAAATTGTATTTGTTGAGGCATTGTAGGTCATCTGACCATGGGGGTGGTCCATTACCCAACCGGCAGCGTTTAAGGCGTCTACATACGATAATTGATCTGTACTCGTATCTATTTTGTACAAATAGCCTTTGTCATTTGATGAGGCATTACTATTGTTTTTACAAAGTCCATAAATGTTGGTTCCATCTCCTTGAATCAATTTGGTGACCGGATTATGTCCCACATCATTAAAAGGATCTTTAAAGGAGCCAATTACACTGTACGTATTTGAGTTTAGGTCAAATTTCCAAATGCCCCCGTAATTGGAAACACCACCATTAAAAGCTACTCCATAAAATACACCAGGACTTACCTCAAGAACAGTATAGCCAGGTGCACTTAAATCATTACTAAATGCCTCAGATGGAATGAGCATGTCGCTATTCCATTCTTGATTACCCACAAAAGAATGAAGAACTTCAAAATTGCCGTTGGTAGGGTCAAAACTATAGAATAAACCTTTGGGTCTTCTAGCAGGAAAACCTACCGATGAAATTAAACTACTGGAATTAGCGTTAACGCCATAATACTTTCCGTCAGAACCAAGTATCAAACCACCATTGTAGTCGACCGAACCTGGACTTATTTCTAAAGCAATATTGAAACCGTAGAGTGGATTTCCTTGAAGACTAAAGGGGGTACTGGTAGTATTAGTTGATAAATCATAGCTAACAATAGCGCCATTTGAATTTTCACCTCCAAATTCAGAGGTCCAAAGTAATTTTTGACTAAACCCTATACTTGATAATAGGATTAGTCCGATTAAAAGTAATTTTGTTTTCATAAATATCTGTTTATCTGGTTAATAATTTAAAAAATACGATTTTATTTTTGGTTTTTAAATCAAAAAGTGATGGAATTGGAAAGTTGAAATGGGCCTACCTTGACATTTTAAAGTAGTTATCTATATGATTTAATTCAGAAATTCGGTGTGTATGACCTGCTGTTTTCCTCCCTAATTTTAATTGTTTTATTTTCGAAATAAATTTCCACACATGTCTATCAATCCAGTAGTATTATCTATTCCTATTTACTTTATTCTAATAGTACTGGAATGGAGTGTGGACCTGTATAAAGATAAAAAACGGTATAACTTTAGAGATGCTTTAGGAAATATTGGTTGTGGTATTACCCAACAATTGATAGGCTTATTTTCTAAGGTTGGAGTAATTGCTTTGTATACATTCATATATTCCAATTATCGGTTGTTTGAGATAGAGCATACTTGGTACTGGGGGGTAGTTTTGTTGCTATTAATTGATTTTTTTTATTATTGGGCGCATCGAATGACGCATGAAATAAACTTGTTCTGGGTAGGGCATGTGGTGCATCATCAAAGTGAAGCGTATAACTTTTCGGTAGCATTGCGCCAGGGAACATTACAAACCTTTTTCACATCTCCATTTTTTTGGCCTATCGCCTTATTGGGATTTGACCCTTATTGGTTTTTGTACCTGAGTGCATTTAATTTACTATATCAATTTTGGATACATACAGAGTATATTGGCAAATTAGGCTGGTTTGAGTATGTGTTTAATACGCCCTCTCACCATAGGGTGCATCATGCTACAGATTCAAAATATATTGATAAAAATCACGGAGGGTCTTTAATAATATGGGATAGAATGTTCGGAACTTTTGCCGAGGAAACGACACCGCCAAAATATGGAGTTACGGTTCCTTTAAAATCATTTAACCCAATTTACGCCACTGTTCAACCGGCTATGAGTTTATGGAAAAGGGTGGCTAGTACATCTGGATTTGTAAATAAACTAAATGTGCTTTTTCGTTCTCCGGCCTTTAAATATGAAAATGAAGTAGAGGTAAAAGAGTTAGCTATTGAAATCAACGAGCCTTCAAAAAACACCCTTATTTATTCGGGTCTATGGTTTTTAATTGTAATAGGATTAACCGCAAATCTGTTATTCAACTACAGCAACTATAATTTGAACTTTATTCTTTGCTATGTGTTTTTCTTATTATGGTCATTATGGAATATTGGTAGCTTGAACGATGGCGATAAGTATGCAATTACTTTAGAGTGGGTAAGAATTTTTGTGCTTTGTGTGGGGGTTTTTTGGTTGCTTTGGTTTGTGAATGTTTCTTGGGTTATTGGAGTTGGGATTTCTGTTTTGTTATTTGCAGGAATCCTTTTGTTAAAAGAAAACCCCGTTTTCTAGTTGAAAACGGGGCTTGAAAATTTAACCGGCTAAAAAGCCCATTTTGCCTTGTTCATAGTCGCGCAAGGCTTCCATGATTTCGGTTTGCGTATTCATGACATACGGACCCCACATAGATTTTTTTTCATCTATAGGTTCACCTGCCAATACCAGTAACTTGGTACTTTGGGTAGCTTCAATTTCTAACTCCTTACCTTCCGCACTCAGTTGAAGAAGTTGTTGCTTACTGAAATTCTGCCCATTCACGGTTCCCGTACCATTCAAAACATACACCAATGCATTATGGTTTTCGGGTAAGGTAATGGCACTAGTACCACCTTGTTGAATCAAAGCGGTGATAGCCGTAATATTTGTGGGTGAATTAATTGGCCCTTTTTGGCCATTCATAGTCCCCGAAATAATATTTGCCTCTGACTGGTTTTGCGTAATACTCGGAATTTCTTCTTTGTCGAACGCTTGGTAATTGGGCGGACTCATTTTTAAAGCAGCGGGTAGATTTATCCATAACTGAATAATCTCCATGGTGCCGCCTTTTTCAATAAATGATTTGGGATTTCCTTCGGAGTGAATAATTCCACGTCCAGAAGTGATCCACTGCACCCCTCCGCCTTTAATAACTGATTCGTTGCCCAACGAGTCTTTATGTTCTACCTCTCCCTGAAAAACAAAAGTGACAGGTTCAAACCCACGGTGGGGATGAGGTGGGACAAAAAATCCAGGCCCATGAGCCGATATTTCTTTTGGCTCGGCATGGTGTAATAAGATAAACGGATTTACCTCTTCTAAAATACCTTGCGGTATCGGTTGGCCAATGATTACATCGCCCATCCGAACCGGTTGGCTGTTTACGATTTGTACAATCGATTTTTTCATATTTACCTCCTTCAGGTAATGGTTTGTTAATTATACTACCTCAAACAATTCTGAGATAGGTTTTCTTATTTTCTTTCCGTGTTGCGTTTGATCCTCTCCTGATCTATACCCAATTGGCAACACTACTGCAGCGTTCATGCCCTTAGCATCTAATCCTAAGATTTCGTTGTACTGTTTGCCATCAAAACCTTCCATCGGACAAGAGTCAATTTTCAGTTCAGCACAAGCAGCCATGGCATTACCTAAAGCAATGTAGGTTTGTCTTGCAGTCCATCCTTTAACTACATCCTCGGGCATACCGCCAATGGTTTTTTTCATAAAGTCACCATAACCTGCGAGGTTTTCTACCGGAATTTCTTGTGTATCTGATTTTAGTTTTAACAATGCATCAATGTGTTCTGGTGTAACTTCATTAAAGTTACAGAACACTAATAAATGCGAAGCATCAGCTACTTGCGTTTGACCCCATGAAGCAGGAACCAATTTTTCTCTAATCTCTGTGTTTTCTACCACCAAAACCTTGTAAGATTCTAAGCCGTAAGAAGTAGCTGTTAAGCTAATAGCTTGTTTTATGGTATCTAAACTGTCTCTTATACACATCTCCGAGCCCACGAGACT
>CAJXPI010000074.1 GCA_913057875.1 uncultured Flavobacteriales bacterium | reverse complement strand
AGATGCTCAGGAGTCTCGTGGGCTCGGAGATGTGTATAAGAGACAGGTGTAATATCCGTATCCTCACAAGCGTACTTCCCGGCAATAGCAACATCTACCTCTCGCATTGATTTTTGATTTTTCCCCTTGGGTCCAATCAGCTCTATAATGGACACCGGAGAGTAATTCAATTCTCTCTCCGCTAAAACATCCATACTTCTTCTATTGTCTTCCGGATGTAAAATATAATGAGCCACCATTGTGTCAAACATTTTACCAACTACATAAACGTCATACTTTTTTAATACATTGATATCGTATTTTAGATTATGCCCAATCTTTAACTTTGAAACATTTTCAAGAAATGGCTTAAATAACTGCATCACCTCTTTTGTAGCCGCGAAATCGTCTGAAAAAGGAACATAAAAACCCGTGCCCTTTTCCATGCTAAAGGCAATTCCTACAAGTTCTGCTTCCCACACATTTAAAGACGTGGTTTCCGTATCAAAACAAAATGACGAAGAATATTTTAAAGCCTTTACAAGACTTAATAATTTTTCTTCCGTGTCACAAATTTGATAATCGTGTGGTGTATTAGCTAGCGTGTTTTTTTCCTCTAATTTAGGTTCCTCTTTGATTTCAACCGCATTAGAAAACATATCCATTTGCTCTCCAGTGGGTTTGGCTGCTGTTTCTATTGAAACACCTAGAACCCTCTTCGCTAATTGACGAAATTCTAATTCCGCAAATAACTCTTGTAGTTTCTCGGCATGTGGCTCTTCCATTTTGGCATCCTGAACTTGAAATTTATGCGGAACCTTAATATCAATGGTCGCCAAATCTTTTGACATAAAAGCTTGATCTTTAAAATTCTGAAAATTCTCTAACTGTTTCCCCTTCAGCTTATCTAAATTTTCATAAATCCCCTCCATAGAATCGTAGAGGCCAATTAATTTCTTTGAAGTCTTCTCTCCAATTCCAGGAACCCCAGGAATATTATCAACCGCATCGCCCCAAAGACCCAAGATATCAATCACCTGATCTACGTGTTTTACATCAAATCTTTCACAAACCTCTGGAATACCCCAAACCTCTGGAGGATTTCCGCTTCTCCCTGGTTTATACATGAAAATATTATCCGAAACCAATTGACCAAAATCTTTATCCGGAGTCATCATATAAGTAGTAAACCCGTTTTGTTCAGCCTCCTTGGCTAGAGTTCCAATCAAATCATCTGCTTCGTATCCATCTTCCTTTATAGCAGGTATATTCATAGCCTCCAGTATAGCAAAGATGTAAGGTACGGATAGCTTTATATCTTCAGGGGTTTCATTTCTATTAGCCTTGTATTCAGGAAAAACCTCATTCCTTTTTAACTTTGTTCCAGGATCAAAAACTACTGCTAAATGACTTGGTTTTTCCTTGTCTATAATTTCAAGCATGGCATTTACAAACCCAAAAATAGCGGAGGTATTGAGTCCTTTAGAATTTATTCTAGGGTTTTTACTAAATGCAAAATATGCTCTAAAAATCAAGGCATAAGCATCTAACAAAAAAATCTTTTTCTCCGTATCTTTAGTTCTCATAAATGTCAATATTGAGATTCAAAAGTAAACTAATACCTACGGCTAACCCATGAATATTTTTATCCATTTTTAGGATTGGAGTTATTAACAATATCACGATATCCCATTTGTCATAAAAGTAAAAAAATCGATCTCATTACCGACTTTTTGCTTGAGCCAATCCAAAAACCAAAGACCATTATTTTCAGCCCTTTAGAACTGAATTTCATCACAAAACTGCCCCCTTTCATCACATTATTGACACTATAGTTAAAATCAATAAATAAATAGTTTTACAACTGTTAATAAACCCTATTTTTGCCGCTGCACAAAATTCCCATACAAATGAAATTACTACTAACTACTTTATTTTCAATAACTTGGATATCCACTTTCGCTCAAACAGGTCCAGGTGGTGTAGGTACTCCCAACGGAAACTCAGACCTCGTGTTATGGCTGGACGCTAATGATATTCAACAAATTTCGGGGACAAAAGTTCTTAACTGGGAAGATAAATCTGGTTATGGAAACGATGCTTCTTCCGGTTTATATTCTCCAACTTACTTAGAAAATCAACTTAACGGAAAACCTTGTGTGAACTTTGTTTCTGATTCTATTCAGTCCCTAATTGTTCAACATGCTGCTTCCCTTAACTCGCCATATGTTACCGTTTTTGTAGTGGGTAGATTAAATGCAAATTCTCAAAGTAAAGCCTCCTTTTTAGCAAAAACTTCGGATAAGAATATGGATGATGGTTACGGTTTAATTCGAATGAACAGTAAAGAAAAAATTCGGTTTTTTGCGGGTAACTATGGAGTAAATCGTGATTCAGAACATACCCATTACGGGGTTTTTGATTTAATGGTGGGTAATTATAGAACGGGTTCCAGTTCTGATAAAATTACTACTTTGGTTAATAACGCGGGAAGTGGAACAAAAGTATTGGGTGTAAGTAACCCGTCTTATAATGACTTATATATTGGCGCTAGACCAAATTTATTAGGTGGTTTACGATCCTATTTAGATGGAGATATTGCAGAAGTAATAATCATGGCTTCCGACCTACCGAGTGTAGAGCGAATTATCATTTCAAACTATTTAGCGGCAAAATATGGTTTTGCAATATCTAATGATAAATATGCCCATCATAGTACTCACCCCAATGGGGTTATCGGTATTGGAAATTATGGTGGAGTAACCCACGTTTCTTCAAAAAACGATGTATTAGAAATTGCAGAAGACCCATCAAAACCTTTAGGAGGAAGTACTTTTTTAATGGTTGGTCATGATGGAGGTGAATTAACGGGACAATCAACGAATTTACCAGAAGATTATTCTATTCGATTAAAAAGAACATGGAAAGCACATTCCAATGGGTATATTCAAAGAGAATTGGTTCGTTTCCATATGGGAGCCTTTGACATTCCAGATAATGGTGAGTTTGCTTTATTACTAGACCATGATGGTGATGGTGATTTTTCAAATGCTTCCGCTGTGGAGACCGCTAGTTTTGATGTTACTTCTGGAATTGTAGAATTTAGTGGTGTACATTTACATACAGGTACTGTCTTTACTTTAGCCTATTTTAAAAAAATAATTTTAGGAGGTACAACTACACCATCTCCAGGACCTGGAGATGGTGGAAGAACTGTTATTGTTACCACCCCTGGTGATACCCTGGTTGGAGATGCTTCCGTTTATGATTTAATTGTAGATAGCGGTGCTACTTTGGTAATTGACCCTAGCATCTGCCTAACCGTAAATAGAAACATTATCAATAACGGCACAATTACCATTCAAGAGGAAGGCTCTCTCATTCAAAGAAGCGAGGGCATTAATCAAAATTCAGGTACTGGAACTTATGTTTTTAAACGAACCGGTTTAAATTCAGATGACGGATATAATAACTGGAGTTCTCCTATGAATTCTGTAAATATCAAAACGGTTTTCCCTTTTGTAAACGACTGTGATCTTCTTACTTATAGTGGTTTCACTCAAAATTGGTCACATGATTTTGCTCCTGGTTATTCTACTACTTGTAACGGAAACTCCGTAACCTTTAACGCTGGAAATGTGATTGCCAATGGTGATGGACTTATGGATATTGGAAGAGGTTATTTTATTCATGGAAACACTGTAAACCCCCAAAAAACCTTTGAGGGTGAAGTTAATAATGGAGACTATATAGTACCCATTGTTTCCACAGAGTTTGGTCACAATGTGAATTGGAATGATGACGATTGGAATTTAGTAGGTAACCCCTACCCATCTGCCTTGGACCCGTATGCGTTTTGGCAAGAAAATGCAGTCGATAATCAGAGAATTACCGATGCATTGTATTTCTGGGATGATCTGGGTTTATCTGGTGGGGCTTATGATCAATATAATGACTATGCTTCTTGGAACTTAACAGGAGGAATTGCCTCAGATAACTCGAGTAAAGTAATTAGTACTGTAGATCACATTGCGTCTGGTCAAGGATTTATGCTTTGGGCTTCTGATCAGATGGGTAACGATAGTACTTCTGTTTTTAGAGGAGGTCAAGGAAATGAAACCGTAAAGGTATCTTATATTAAATTTGATAACTCTATGCGTTCTTGTAACAACAGCTTATTTTACAAAGATGTAGAATCCTCAAAAGAGTTAAACTGGTTACAAGTTGAAAGTCCATCAGGAAATCAAAGTAGATTATTACTAGGAACTGTTCTTGGAGCAACCGATCAATTAGATGCAGGGTTTGATGCACGAAGAACTAAATTTACTTCCAACCCACATATTGAATTTAGCTCTATGATCGGAAGTGATACTACTGGTTACCATATTCAAGGGTTAGAGCCTTTAAACGCATTAAACTCTGATAAGAAAGTAGCTTTAAAAGTAACCAGTGATGAGGCTGGAACTCACCTTATTTCTAGAGCTGCCTTCCAGAAAGGAGGAGCTCCATTGGAAATGTATTTACGAGATAACGTACTTAACGTAATTCATAACTTTGAAGAAGGAGATTACTCCTTCTTCATGAACTCAAATGATCGTTTGTTTAATCGTTTCGAAATATGGTTTGAGTACGATGGTTTAAATAATAATGGTTCAGGATCTAAAGGGGGGGTGACTTCTGTGCAGGATATCGAAAACAACTTTACTGTTCATTCTGTTGAAAATGGATTTCAAATTTATTCCTCCAAGGGTATTGAAGGTACTCTCAAAGTATATGATGTTTCTGGTCGTCAATTATTAACGGAAATAATTACATCGATGGTTACAGAAAAAAACATAACCCTTTCCGTTTCAACGGGAGTGTATTTTGTTCAAATTGAAGATCACACTGGATCCATTCAAACTCAAAGATTAGTTATCCAATAAAAATTAAGAACTCCACTACTAGTGTTCGATATTTGACTTAAAAGGATTGATTGAAAAGTTTAACATTAATGTTATAAATTTGCAATTAGTCTTCTAACAACACACAATGAAGAATTTTTTTATTCTTGTTTTATCTGTTATTCTAAGTTTTAATGGTTATTCTGCTATTATTTGGTTTGCGGCATCCTATATTGTTCCATCTCCAACTACCGGTGGAGCACCTGGGCCAGATGATGGAGGAGAAGATTTTTCTGCCATTTCGGGAGTATGTACTTTAAATTCTGCGGCAGAAATAAACAGTATAAATTTATCTAGTAGCAATCAACTAATTATTTCTGGTTCTGTTACCATTAATGTAGTGGATCATATTACCATTTCATCAGGCTGCACTATGACCATTTTATCTGGATCAACAGTTATAATTGCTGGATCCATCACAAATAATGGCTCCATTATTGTGCAAAATGGGGCAAACCTAATTCAAACAGGGACCGGTACTGCTTCAACAGGAGATTACAGGATTTCTCAATCCGGATCTGGAAATCGTAACAATTATAACTTTTGGTCTTCACCAGTAAATGGAGCATCCCTTCCTGGAGTGTTCTCTAGTGCCAATGGTTGTGACTTTTACTATTACAACGCAGCCAATTCAGAGTTTAGAAGGTTATCTGCGTATTCCACATGTTTACCTGCTGTTACGGCAGATGGTTCGAGTACAATGACCAACGGAGCTGGATATATTGTTGCTGGAGGTGGCTCTCCATCCTTTAATGGTACTATAAACACCGGAACTATTACTAATAACACTATTTCATCTGGTTGGAACCTAGTAGGAAATCCCTACCCGAGTTCTATTTCAGGATCTGAATTCTTAGAAATCAATACCAACACAACAGGAACCCTTTACTTTTGGTCAGATGATGGTACTGCTGGGGGTTCGTATGATGAAACAGCTGATTATGCCACCTGGAATGCTGGTGGAGGTACTGGAGCATCTGGAGGTGGAGCCTCTACAATTCCCAATGGATCAATTGCTGTGGGTCAAGGTTTTTTTGTTTCTGTTTCTTCTGGTTCTTCCATCACATTTAATAATTCCATGAGAGGAGGATCAAATTCGCAGTTTTTTAAAACCAATAATGAAATTATACCTAGACTATGGGTAAGTGCCGAACAAAATGGGTTTGCCAGTAGTCAAATATTAATAGCATTTTCTGACAGCGCATCTGAAGGAGAAGATTGGAGTTATGACTCAGAAAAATATGCTCCGAATAATAAATTTACTTTTGGGTCCATTCTTGTTGGGAAATCAAATCCATTTGCAATTCAATCTTTTTCCAAATCTGATATGGAAACGAGTCGTGAAATTCCGCTATTTATTCGTTCTGAAAAAAGTGGGGTAACGGTTTTACAAATAGACGGAGTAGAAAATTGGGATAGTTCTTTAGTAATTTCGGTTAAGGATAACGTGACTGGAAAAATTCAAAACTTAGCTCAGGGCCCATTCTCAACGTACCTAAACGCTAATGAGAAATATGATACACGTTTTACTTTACAAATCAATAATCCAAATGGGCCACCTGCCTCCGTTAATGATATTGATTCAAGCAAACTAAAATTGTTCTATAATGATGGAAGTTTGACCGTAGCCAATACTATTAGAATGAATTCTATTGAAATTTACTCCATTTCAGGAGTACGCGTAAATAGCCGTTCATTAAATGAGTCAAGGTATACTCAAATTTCATTAAACGAATTACCTACAGGAATTTACATTGGTAGTGTAACTCTAGAAAATGGAAGTACCATTTCTAAAAGATTTGCAGTACAATAACACCAATAATATTTAAACAAAAAAGGGGTTGATTTTTAAAACCAGCCCCTTTTTTATTTCCATTTAATTAGTTTACTTCACTTCCCATTCCGCACCCATTTTACCATCTTTCAAGGTAATATTTAAATCCGCTAAAAGGTCTCTAATACGATCCGCAGATGCGAAATCTTTTGATTGTCTAGCTCGCATACGTGAATCTAAAATGATCTGCATTAAGTCATTTACCAATTCATCATTTCCAGAAGTACTTATTTCTTCTTCTGGTTTTAATCCTAAAACCTCAAAAATAAAGGCACTCAAGGTAGATTTTAATAATTCCAAATCACTCGAAGAAATAGTAGCATCACCATGTTTAATGCTATTGATGTATTTAACCCCATCAAACATATTGGCTATTAAAACAGGAGTATTAAAATCATCATCCATAGATGCGTGAAGCTTTTCTACCCAAGTATTCAATTCAAAGCCATTTGAATCTTCTGAAGCCTCTAACTCATTTAATACAGCTAAGGCGTCCATTAATTTATTAAATCCTTTCTCTGCTGCTTCTAATGCATTGCTAGAGAAATCTAACGAACTTCTATAATGTGCTTGAAGCATAAAGAAACGAACTACCATAGGTGAAAATGCCTTGGATAATTTGTCATTATCTCCGGTAAACAATTCACCAGGTAACAAGGTATTCCCCGTAGACTTACTCATACGCTGACCATTTAACGTCAACATGTTTGTATGCAACCAGTAATTTACAGGCTTTTTACCATCCAAAGCTTTGTTTTGCGCTATCTCACATTCGTGATGGGGAAATTTCAAATCCATACCTCCACCATGAATATCAAAATGATTTCCTAAATATTTCGAGCTCATTACCGAACACTCTAAATGCCATCCTGGGAAACCATCACTCCATGGAGATTTCCAACGCATAATATGCATTGGAGATGCCTTTTTCCATAAGGCAAAATCAGCAGGATTACGTTTTTCAGATTGACCATCTAACGCTCTGGTATTACTTAAAAGATCTTCTACCTTTCTACCAGATAGTTCCCCGTAAGCACCATCATACTCCTTGTTGTATGCATCAACATCAAAATAAACGGAGCCGTTACTTTCATAAGCCAACCCTTTATTTAAGATATCTTCCGCTAAAGAAATTTGCTCTACAATATGTCCGGTAGCTGTTGGCTCAATGCTTGGTGGTCTATTATTAAATAATGCCAAAACATTATGGAAATCTAAAGTATATTTTTGGACAATCTCCATAGGTTCTAACTCCGTTAAACGCGCACGTTTTGAAATTTTATCTTCCCCTTCATCTGCATCGTTTTCTAAATGACCCGCATCCGTAATATTTCTAACATATCTCACCTTATAACCACTATAGGTAAGATACCTAAAAATCATATCAAACGAAATAAAGGTTCTACAATTCCCAAGATGTACTTCACTATAAACCGTAGGCCCACAAACATACATCCCCACATGCGGGGCGTTGATGGCCTTGAAAATTTCTTTTTTCCCAGATAAGGAATTATACACTTGTAATTTAGATTCCATTTTTTGAAATGCTTTTTTGATTTCTTACAAAAGTAAGATCTAATGCGGGACTTTATGATGTGTTTTGATTAGACTTTTACGGAAGTGTTGATTACTGTATTTCCATGATCCGTTTTCATTTCTTCAGGAAGGATATCTTGAATGGCGTACATTAATCGGTCAATCATTCTTCTTTTTAAGAATTGACGTGTAACCACTAAACTAACCTCTCTAATTGGAACAACCCCGGTAATTTCCTTCACCATATCCATGTTTTTAGAAGAAATTGTTGCCAAACTAAGCTCCGGAATTAATGTCATTCCGTTTTTAACTTCCACTACTCTTTTTAAAGATTCGATGGAATGACTTTCAAAACGGAAATTTTCTTTGAATGCCTGCTTTTTACTCTGATTACAGATATTCATAACCTGATCTCTAAAACAGTTTCCTTCTTTCAATAACCAAATATCATTGATATTTAAATCACCAATATTGATATCCGATTTTGAATAATTGGGATTTGATCTAGAAACATATGCCATGAATTTTTCATAATAAAGCGGCACATTTACAATACCAGTAGACTCAATAGGAGTGGCTATTATACCCACATCCAACTGGCCATTTTTCAATTTATGAATGATTTGTTCGGTTATTTCTTCCGTTACCGAAACACTAACTTCTTTATTGTTTTCACTAAAGTTATTAATAAAAAGTGGCGTCAAATACGGAGAAATAGTTGGAATAATACCAATAGACAAATCACCTTTTTCAACACGTTGATACTCACCCACCAAATCATGTAACTTTCTAGATTGATTAGCCACTTCCTTAGCTTGCTCTATTATTTGCTCACCAATGGTAGTTGGAATAATTGGTTTTTTGGTACGATCAAAAATCATAACTCCCAATTCCTCTTCCAAATTTTTTACCTGAGTGGTTAAGGCGGGCTGTGTAACATATCTTTTTTTGGCTGCTTCTACAAAACTACCATGCTCTGCAATGGCCAATACATATTCAATTTGTGTTAAAGTCATATTACTTTGTTTTACGTAATTACAAACTTAATAAGTAATTCTTATATGATTCATATATTCCCTTACAATTTTTCAAAACTAACTTGGCTAGGAATTTCATGATGTAAGATTCCGTACATTTGGGACTTTATTAAAAAATATCTAATAAAATGGGAACGAAAAATTCTATTTCAATAATAACCGGACTATTACTTTTAACAGGAACAACACTTCAAGCACAAAAAAAGGTTATGAATCCAGAATTACTATGGGATTTAGGTCGCGTTAGTGGAGAAACTTTAAGTCCGGATGGATCACAATTGTATTTTGGAATCACCAGATACAATACTGATGCCAACAAAGGCGATCGTAACTTGTATATGATGCCAACTTTAGGGGGTGAAATGTCACAAATCACCAATTTACCAGGTAGTGAATATGGTATTCAATTTACCCCAGATGGTAAAAAAATGGGTTTCATGAATGGTGGTCAATGGTGGGAAGCTAACCTTGATGGTACCGATGCTAAACAAGTTACCCATATTGAAGGTGGAATTTCTGCTTTAAAATATTCTCCTGATGGAACCAAGGTGGCCTATGCAGCCGATGTAAAAATGGATAAAGATGTTCAAGATTTATATCCAAATTTACCCAAAGCCGAAGCGCGAATTATTGATGACTTAATGTACAGACATTGGGATCATTGGGAAGATGGGTCACGATCTCATGTTTTCATTGCCGATTATAAAAATGGAAGCGTTTCCAATATGAAAGACATCATGGAAGGTGAACCCTATGATTGTCCGTTGCAACCATTTGGTGGGAGTGAAGATTTTATTTGGCACCCTTCCAGTAAATCAGTGGTTTATGTTTCTAAAAAAGAAGTTGGAGTTAAAGCTGCTCAAAGTACCAATAGTGATATTTACAGTTTTGATATTGAGTCTGAAAAAACCGCTAACCTTACTGAAGGACATATGGGTTATGATATGAGTCCATCTTTTAGTAAAGACGGAGAAACTCTGGCTTGGTTGAGCATGGCAACACCAGGATACGAATCTGACAAGCAAAACTTGATTACTAAAGTTCTTTCTGGAAATACCGAAGTTGTTTATGGAAATAATTGGGATAATACCATTGCTAGTTATTCTTGGAGCAATGATGAAACCAAATTTATTATTGGTGCTGGGGTAGATGCTACCTACCAATTATTTGAAACCAAAATTTCAGAAAGTCCTGGTGAAATCAAACAAATTACCACAGGTGATCATAACATTCGTGGCTATGTAGGAGAATACAAAAGCAAATTAATTGCGGGTAAAACCGACATGAATCATGCCGCTGAATTATATGCCTATGACAAAAAAGGAAAGGAAACGAAATTGACCACGGTTAACGATGAAATTTACAATAACCTTGAAATGAGTCGCGTTGAAAAACGGTGGATGAAAACTTCGGATGGTAAAAAAATGTTGACATGGATAATTTATCCGCCCAACTTTGATGCTACCAAGAAGTACCCATCCCTACTTTATTGCCAGGGTGGACCTCAATCTGCAGTATCTCAATTCTATTCTTTTAGATGGAACTTCCAATTAATGGCAGCCGATGACTACATTGTTATTGCTCCAAACCGTAGAGGGTTACCCACTTTTGGTGAGGAGTGGAATGCTGCAATTTCAAAAGACTGGGGTGGTCAACCCATGAAAGACTACATGACCGCAGTTAACGAAATGAAAAAAGAACCATTTATTGATGGTAAAAGAATTGGTGCCATTGGTGCTAGTTACGGAGGGTATTCTGTTTATATGTTAGCCGGGATTCACGAAAAGACTTTCTGTAGTTTTATTTCACACTGTGGGTTGTACAATTTAGAAAGTTGGTATGGAGTTACCGAAGAGTTGTTCTTTGCAAATTATGATATTGGGGGTCCGTATTGGGAAACACCACAAGCTAGTTCTTATGCGAACTTTTCACCGCATAAAAAAGTAGGCAACTGGGATACACCTATCATGGTAATTCATGGAGGAAATGACTTTAGAGTTCCTATTAATCAGGGACAAGAAGCATTTCAAGCGGCAAAAATTAAAGGTCTAAAAACACGCTTTTTATACTTCCCAAATGAAGGACATTGGGTATTAAAGCCGCAAAATGGCTTACTATGGCATAGCGAGTTCTTTAAATGGTTAGAAGAAACCGTAAAGAATAGATAAAAGTCCAAAACTGCCGGGTTTCAAAAAGTTCGGCAGTTTTTATTTGGCCTTGTATCGTACGTTTAAAACAACCCCTAACAATACAATTAGAATTCCCAAAATATTTGCCCAAGGTGGTATGATATTAAAAAGCGTGAAGTCAAAAAACAACGCAAATACAATTCCTACGTATTTCAAACTAGCTACCTTATTTGCCGATTCGGCTTGCCAAGCTTTAGTCATAAAAACCTGTGCAATTTGCGTAAATACGCCCATGGCTAGTAACAAAAACCACTCAACACCTATAGGAGTTTTCCAGTAAAAAAATGAAAAAGCCCCCATTACTGGAATAGCTACAAGCGGAAAATATAACACCACCACCACAGGGTGATCAGTATCTTTTACCTTTCTAATCATGTTATAGGCTAGTCCTGCAAAGGCAGCTGCAATTATTCCTACCACCACATAAATGGTTTCAATATCATCATTGAGCCCTTTCATGACCAAAATTCCCGCAAACGAAATCGCAAAAAATAGCCATTGCCAATTTTTCATAGGTTCTTTCAATATCCAAATTGCAAACAAAGAAGTAAAAATGGGCGATAAATATTGAATGGTAATTGCCGTAGCAATAGGCATATTTTGAAGGGTATAAAAAAACATGGAAAGAGCTATAACTCCAAAAACACCACGTAAAATCAAATACTTCCTGCTGTTTCCAAAAGGAGAAACTCCTGCTTTCCAAACCACAATAAGACTCAAGGCTAGAGAAACAATACTCCTAAAAAATATGAGCTCTGTAACCGGAAAACCGCTTAACAGTTTTACACACACTTGCATTAAAGAAAACGCAAATGAGGAAATGAGCATGTATTTAACGGCTTTATTCACAGTCTTTTTATAAAGTCGGCAAAGTTCAACCAAATTCTGAATACCACCTTACTCACGAGTTGTATATTTGTTGGTTATCGAAAAAAATATCGCTTTGAGTAAATTAAGAGTAGGAGTTTTAGGAAGTGGAAGTTGGGCATCGGCCATTGTGAAGATGCTATTAGAAAATTTAGACAATGTAAATTGGTGGGTCAGAGATGAAAAATCTGCTAAACACATTTTACAATATGGTCACAATCCTAAATACCTTACCTCTGCACAGTACGATAGAAAAAAACTGAATGTTCAAACGGAAATTGACAAAGTAATTTCTAAATCAGATATCATTGTTATAGCTATTCCTAGTGCTTTTGTTTTACAGGCTTTTCAACAATATCCAATTGACTTAACAGGTAAAAAACTAGTTACGGCCATAAAGGGAATTATTCCAGAACAAAACAGAATTCCAGTACGCTTTTTCCATAAAGAGTATGGCGTAAAATACGAAGATATGTGTATGATTTCTGGTCCGTGTCATGCAGAAGAAGTGGCCATGGAGCGACTGAGTTATTTGACTCTTGCCGGTCAAGATCAAAAATTTAATCAAGTTTTTGCTGATATGTTAGAATGCAGATATATCAAAACCACCATTTCTGATGATCTATTTGGTACTGAGCTTTCAGCTATTTTAAAAAACATTTACTCAATAGCTAGTGGTATTTATGCTGGTATTGGATACGGAGATAACTTTCAAGCGGTATTGATTTCTAATGCTATACAAGAAGTAGAACGATTAATTGATGCCATTAACCCAATACATCGAGATGTTTTGACTTCAGCCTATTTAGGGGATTTATTAGTTACCGCGTATTCCCAGTTTTCTAGAAATAGAAATTTTGGTTTTATGGTAGGTAAAGGGTATTCTGTGAAAACAGCTCAATTAGAAATGCATATGGTGGCTGAAGGTTATTACGCCACCAAAAGTATGATGGAAATTAATAAAAAATTTCAGGTCGATATTCCAATTATTGAGGCCGTTTACAATGTATTGTACGAAAAGATTTCACCCATCATTGAAATGAAAATTTTAGCGGAGAAATTAAGTTAACCTAGTCCTTTTTGTGAGTATGGAAAACCAAGCCGCTACGCAAGATTATGTAAAATTACATTTGGTGATTTTTGTTTGGGGTTTTACTGGAATTCTAGGAAAACTAATATCAATACCCTCCGTATCTATTGTATGGTATAGAACTCTAATTGCTTTTATAAGTTTAGCATCTGTCTCTTATACACATCTCCGAGCCCACGAGACTCCTGAGCATC
>CAJXPI010000073.1 GCA_913057875.1 uncultured Flavobacteriales bacterium | reverse complement strand
GAGATGCTCAGGAGTCTCGTGGGCTCGGAGATGTGTATAAGAGACAGGAGTAAAGGGTTTCAAAAAATGATAAATGTTAGACAAATTCGTATTATTTCCAAAATGTATTGTCCGTCCTCATAATCATGTCAGAAATGGGCAAGTTTTTTGTTTTATTCCCTGCGGTATAATGCAATGTACCGGTTTTTTCAACAAACTGATGGCCAGGAGACGGTCCATATTTTCCAGTCGTCTCATTTTTAGGGTAATAAAAGACTTCAGACCAAGTGGTATCATTTAAAGTTTTAAGGGTTTCCAACTTCTTGGTATACGCTTGGTAGGTTAATGAATCTAGGGTTTGTTGGTTGGGTGTTAAGACTTTTATTCCAATTTTCATTCCTTTTGGAGCGCCAGCACCTCGGATCACATGACTTTGGTAAACTTCAAGTATTTGAATTTCTTGGTTTTTGCTTCCACTTTTTTGTATGGAATTACATCCCATTACTAAGGTCAATATGCTAAGCCATCCTATTCCAAAGGAAAAAAATCGAATCATAAAAGTTTTTTGTTTTAGCAAATATCGGAAATATTTGTAATCGAATAAGTTATAAACACTACTTTCCAATCTAACTACTTACGGTTATTTTTGTTGGCTGATTACCTAATATTCTTCCTATGAAACTAAAATTGTACGCTGCCATTGGTATGAGTGTTATCATACTCTTATTTCTAAGTGCCATTCTGAATAATAAAAACACAAATTTTTCGCAAGTCACGAATCAAGACCGAGGCGAGTTCGAAGAGTTTATTAATAATCACGAATTTAACAGAAGAGTTTCCATTTCTGAAATGGCCACTACTCCAAAACGGGATAGACCAGATTTAGCTTTTGAACAAAATTTTTTAGCGACTCTTGATCCCGCAACAGGGAAACCTGAGGTAGAAAGATTGTTTCCTGTGATGGCCATGACCAATCAATTGCAGCAAAGTGCAGGTAGAACACCTGGAAGTGTAACTTCTCCTTGGATAGAAAGAGGGCCTAATAATGTTGCCGGAAGAACCAGGGCCTTAGCGTGGGATCCCGTTTCCACCAATAAAGTTTGGGCCGGAGGAGTATCAGGTGGATTATGGTATAATAACAATATTACCAGTAGCACCTCTTCTTGGGTGGCTGTGAACGATTTCTGGGATAATATTTCGGTTACTGCCATTGCCTTTGACCCGAACAATAACAACACCATTTACGTGGCTACGGGTGAAAGTTATGCCAGAGCCAATCGAGGTGCTGGTATTTGGAAATCCACGAACGGAGGCACATCATTTACGCAATTATCCTCTACTACTGGATTCTATTATATTAATGATATGGTGGTAAGAAACGAAAGTGGTAGTTCCGTTATTTATGCCGCGGTTTCTAAAACGTATTATGCGGGTGTATGGCATGGAACTAGTCCAGGGTTGCAACGTTCTTCTAATGGCGGTTCTTCATGGACGCAAGTGATGCCTAATGCGAGCGGAGCACCTATAGTACCAACCGATTTAGATTTAGCTTCAGATAATGAATTGTGGGTAGGAACTGGAGATAACGAGTTTTCTTCTGGTGGAGGAAGAATATATTCGTCAACAACAGGAACCTCTTTTACATTGCAGCATACACATACCAGCTTTGGAAGGGTAGCCTTGGCATGTGCGCCCTCTAATTCCGATTATGTCTATGCTATTTTTGAGAGTAACTCAGAAGTGCATGCCATTAAACAAACTTCAAATGATGGAATTACTTGGACTTTAAAAACCGAGCCTAATGATAGTGACCCAGGAATTCCTGCGACTGATTTTAGTCGTGGACAAGCTTGGTATGATTTAACTATTGACGTAGATCCACTTAATATGAATACTGTAATTGTGGGAGGCATTGATTTATTTAAATCCACCAATGGAGGAAGTTCTTGGAGTCAATTATCACACTGGTATGGAGGGTTTGGTTATGATGAAGTACATGCGGATCAGCATATTATTTTATATAAACCGGGGTCTTCCTCCAGGGTTATTTTTGGGAATGATGGGGGAGTTGCTTATTGTTCCAACATGACAAACTCTAGTCCATCGATTGACCATAGAAACACAGATTATAATGTTACCCAGTATTACGCATGTGCGATTCATCCAACTTCTGGAAGTCATGAATTTTTGGCTGGTTCGCAAGATAATGGTACTCAGCAATATAGTGTAATTGGAATGAATTCTACCACAGAAGTAATGGGAGGAGATGGAGCATATTGCCATATTGATCAAACCAATGGAGATTATCAATCTGCGCAATACGTTTATAATTACATTGACCATACGGATGATGGATTTGTGAATTCAACAACTATTTTAACAGATCAAAATACCGGAAGATTTATCAATCCAAGCGACTTAGATGATAACATGAATATTCTTTATACGTATAAATCGCAAACTTCTTTGTATCGTATTACTGGATTTCAAAGTGCATCGCCTATTTCTAATACCTTAAATATTTCTAGTTTATTATCTCCAGCATCGTGTTTAAAGGTATCACCCTATACCACTTCATTCACTAAACTCTTTGTAGGTACCACTAGTGGTCGTTTATTTAGAATAAATAATGCAAACGGGACACCGGCTAAAATAGAAATTACGGGCAGTTCTTTTCCCACTGGGGCTATTTCGTGTATTGAGTTTGGTGCGAGTGAAAATGAAATAATTGTTACTTTCTCTAACTATGGGGTAACCTCTGTATGGTATTCTTCGAATGGAGGAACCTCCTGGTCTTCTAAAGAAGGAAACTTACCAGATATGCCTATTCGTTGGGCCTTATTCAACCCATCCAATACTAATGAGGTGATTTTAGCTACTGAAGTGGGGGTTTGGGCCACTACTAATTTTAACGTGAGTAGTCCCACATGGACCGCATCTAATAGTGGGTTGGCTAATACAAGAGTAGATATGTTGCAAATTCGTAGTTCAGATAAGGAAGTTATTGCGGCTACACATGGTCGGGGATTATTTTCCTCAAGTGGTTTTTCTGGAGCAACCGTCCCTTCTAATTATTGTGCAGCGACTTCCTCCAGCAATCCTTGTGATGAATACATTAGTAATGTGACTTTAGGATCCATAAATAATTCTACTACCTGTGGGAATTATAGTGATTATACTTCGCAATCTACTGTGTTGTTAGCTGGAGGTACGGCTTCAATAAGTGTTACAACGGCAACGGTTGGGGCAACTGGAACGGGCTATACGGATGACCAAGTGGCGGCTTGGATTGATTGGAATAACGATGGTGATTTTACGGATGCCAATGAAGAAATTATGAAGGTAACATATACTGCAGCTACTGCGTCTCCGTTAACGGCTAGCATTAATGTGCCCGCAACGGTTCAAACCTCATCGGTAAGAATGAGAGTGAGAATGTCATATCAACCCGTAGATGGTCAAATAACGCCTTGCGGCACTTCGTCTTGGGGAGAAGTAGAAGATTACAACATTAGTTTAATGGCCGGAACTCCAACTATTTGTACGGCAACATCTACCGAAAATCCTTGTGATGAATATATTTCGAATGTTACGATTGGGAATATAAACAATACTACCACTTGCGGTAATTATTCAGATTATACTAGTCAAATGACCACGGTAGCTCAAGGCGTTTCGGTACCAATGAGTATTAACACTGCCATTGTTGGGTCAACTACCGCAGGGTATCCCGATGATCAAGTAGCGGTTTGGGTAGATTGGAATAATGATATGGATTTTACGGATGCAGGAGAGGAAGTGTATTTGGTTACCTATTCGGCTAGTACCACATTTCCGTTAAGTTTTAATGTTTCGGTGCCTGCTAACGCTACGTTAGGAAATGTTCGGATGCGTGTTCGAATGTCTTATCAACCAATAGATGGTCCAATTTCCCCATGTGGGAACTCTCAATGGGGGGAAGTAGAGGATTATGAATTAACTGTTCAAATGGCAAGTGCCATTAATTGGACCCATCAACCGGGAACAGTGAGCATTGAATGTGATGAGTCCGTGTCTAGTACTAACACAGGAATTGCTACAGCATCAACTACTTGTTTTGGAACTGTTAATGTGAGCTTCACAGATCAAACTATTGCGGGAAGTTGTGGAAACACATATACCATTGAAAGAACTTGGGAAGCAACCGATGGGTGCGGAGGTTTTGAATCATACGTACAAATCATTAACGTAGCCGATAATACTAAGCCAACCGTAACGTGTCCAGCACCACAATCTATCATTTCTTCGAATGGTACTAACGCAGCATTAGTAGATTATTCTTCGTTAACAGCTATTTCTGATAATTGTTCGGGTACGGCAGATATTGTGGTTACTCAAACACCTACAGCGGGAACCATTCAAAATATTGGAATAGTGCCGGTAACCATGCGCGCTACTGATGCGTGCGGGAATTTTGAAGAATGTACTTTCAATGTAGAAATAAAGTTAGTGGATAATGTAAACGAGATTTCATTGAATAGTATTCAAGTATTTCCAAATCCATCAAAAGGAGATTTACGGATAGAGTTAGGTAATCTTAAAGATGAAGTAACTAGTATTATAGTATATGATGTGATAGGGAAAACGTGGTTTGAAAATCAAAGTCTAGATGGAAAATCATTGCAGGTTATTTCACTTTCTCCACAATTAAAGGGAGTCACTTTTGTAGAGGTACGAACAGCCAATAAGGTTGTGGTGAAGCGTATTTTTAGGTTATAAGAATTTAAGGTAAAAATGATACTATCGAAATACATATATTTGAGACTTATTTTTTTAAACCATATCGCTTAAAAACCAAAAAATGAAATTTAAAATAATCCTATTATTAGCCCTAGGCTGGGTAATTAATATATCAGCTCAGTCTCAGTATGTATGGAACCCAAGCTCTGATGGACTAGGCTCAGGGAAATCCCCTGAAAATATGGTCGTTTTACCCAATGGGGATGTGTTGATTTATATGGATACATATCCTGGATCTCCAGTGGCACCTGATATTTATAAATCAACGGATGAAGGTAAAACCTGGGCTGCACTCAACGCAAGTGGGCTAAGTAATATTAATGATGTTGTTAGTATTAAGAGTACAAGTAATGGTTTGTTTTTAATTGCATTAGATTCGGATTTTGAATCTTTACTTTACAAAAGTGTGGATGGAGGAAACAGTTGGTCTTTTTCCGCTAATGGCATTAGCAACAACCATACAGTATTTGATATAGTTGAAATCTCGTCAGATCATTGGTTGGCAACGGCTAGTACCAATAATTGGGATCATAAGATGTATAAAAGTACCAATCAAGGAGGGTATTGGGCGGAAATCCAAACCAGTGGTAATGATAGTATTCTCGGGGTTTTTGGTATGTACTACTTTGATAATAAGCTATATATATCAGCCATTAAAAGAAATAGGAATCATAATGGGTTATCCGTATTTGAAAGTGATGATAATGGGTTGTCCTGGAATTTTAAATTTGATATGCCTAATATATGGTTAGTTAAATCAATAATTGAAACACCAGATTCAGAGCTATTTATGGTAGGTGAGTTTGTAAACATTAATTCACAACCATCATCAGTAGGGGTTTTTCGTTCCAGTGATTATGGGGCAAGTTGGGATACTATTTCGACTACTGGTTTAGAAGAACGAAGATATGTCTCTGGAATTGCTTTAACAGGTGGAACCTTGCTGCTATCGGGTAGCGCGCAACAAAATGGGATGGTAAATACCTATATGTTTTCAAGTCCATTAGTACCCGTAGGTATAAAGGAGGAACTTTCCCCAAATATCAGTGTTTACCCCAACCCGTTTACTGACCAATTATTCATAGAAAATCCAGGAAACAAAGAGGTGGTTATTACAAGTATAACTGGGCAAATACTATTCACAGGAAGTGGAGGGGAAATTGATACTTCTTCTTTTCCCCAGGGTGTTTACATTGTTTCTGTAGGCATGAGAAGTCAAAAGTTGGTTAAGAGTTAGTAACTTCTTTTTTCAGTTGGTTTTAGAAATAAAAAATCCCGCTAACAAAATTGCTAGCGGGATTTTTTTTTTTTTATAAAACTTCCGTCTACCGACTTCTGTCTTCTAACTTATTAAATATGAATGCATTCACCGTATGCTTCTGCAGCGGCTTCCATAATAGCTTCACTCATTGTTGGGTGAGGGTACACGGTATTGATAATCTCATGTCCAGTAGTTTCTAACTTACGGATAGATACTAAATCGGCAACCATTTCAGTTACGTTGTAACCAATCATGTGTCCACCTAGTAATTCACCATATTTAGCATCAAAAATAAGTTTTACAAAACCTTCGTTTTGACCTGCCGCAGATGCTTTACCTGAAGCAGAGAATGGGAATTTACCCACTTTAATATCGTAACCAGCTTCTTTAGCTGCTTTTTCAGTCATTCCAACGGAAGCAACTTCAGGAACAGTATACGTACATCCAGGGATGTTTCCTTTGTCGATTGGAGTAGGGTTTAATCCTGCAATTTTCTCAACCGCAACAATTCCTTCGTGAGATGCAACGTGAGCTAATGCCGCTCCAGGAACGATATCACCAATTGCCCATACACCAGGAATGTTTGTTTGTCCGTACTCATCAACTAATACTTTTCCAGCATCAGTAGCAACTCCTACATCTTCTAAACCGATGTTTTCGATGTTAGAAACAATTCCTACAGCTGAAAGAACAACGTCTGCTTCAATAACTTCTTCCCCTTTTTTGGTTTTGATGGTTACTTTACATCCATCACCTGAAGTATCCACAGATTCTACAGAAGAGTTCACCATTACGTTCATTTTTGACTTCTTGAACGAACGAGCTAAAGTTTTAGAAACTTCTTCATCTTCTACAGGAACGATAGTAGGCATAAACTCTACCAAAGTAACCTCACAGCCCATGGTATGGTAGAAATAAGCAAACTCAGAACCAATAGCACCTGAACCAACAATAACCATTGATTTTGGGAATTCAGGAAGTGTCATTGCTTCTCTATACCCAATAATCTTTTTACCATCTTGAGGTAGGTTAGGTAAAACTCTAGAACGAGCTCCAGTAGCTAATACGATATCTTTTGCTTCGTATTCTGTTACTTTTCCAGCTTCGTCCGTAACTGCAATTTTATTTGCTGAAACTATTTTACCAAAACCATTGATAACATCTATTTTATTCTTTTTCATAAGGAATTGAACTCCCTTACTCATTTTATCTGCAACACCACGGCTACGCTCAACTACCTTATTGAAATCAAATTCAATAGGTTGTTGTTTGATTCCGTAATTCTCTGCATGAATCATACTCTCGTATACACTAGCTGATTTTAGTAGCGCTTTTGTAGGGATACAACCCCAGTTCAAACAAATACCACCAAGTTCTGCTTTTTCAATTACTGCGGCTTTAAGACCTAATTGAGAAGCTCTAATAGCTGCAACATATCCACCAGGTCCACTTCCTAGTACTAAAACATCGTAATTCATGTTGTTAAATATTTTAATTATTTGGAAGGCAAATTTAAGGATTTCAAAAGGATATCATTCCTTTTTTTACCAAGGATTTTCAGGGAAGTAATTCGCATATCATTGTGAATAAAATTAGATGAATATTTTATAAAGAATCACCCGTGAATCTGCTAATTTGGTCAGTCCAAAAATTCCAGTATGAAACATCAAAAGGTCATTAAATCCAATGTCGTAGATATCATTAATAAAGAGATTTACGCTGCGGCTATTTCCGTAACAGGGAAGCATATTACGGCTATTGATCGCATCGATCAAAGGCTAGATAACTATGTGTTGCCGGGTTTTGTAGATGCGCATATTCATATTGAATCCTCCATGTTGGTACCTTCAGAGTTTGCAAGAATGGCGGTGGTTCATGGCACTGTTGCCACTGTTTCAGATCCACACGAAATTGCCAATGTACTGGGATTAGATGGTGTAAAATACATGATTGAAAACGGAAGAAAGGTACCCTTTCACTTCAATTTTGGAGCATCACCTTGTGTACCTGCGACTCCTTTCGAAACAGCGGGTGATCAGATTTCTGTAGCAGATGTGGAGGAATTGTTGCAAATGCCAGAAATCAAATACGTTTCTGAAATGATGAATTGGCCAGGTGTTTTGAATAATGATCCGGATGTGTTTGCTAAAATTGAATTGGCTAAGAAATACGGAAAGCCCGTAGATGGTCATGCTCCAGGGTTAAAGGGCGATTTGGCTAAAAAGTACATTGATGCAGGAATTTCTACCGATCATGAGTGTTTTACCTCAGAAGAGGCCATTGATAAATTGAAACATGGAATGAACGTGCAGATTAGGCAGGGGAGTGCTGCTCGTAATTTTGAGGCACTTTACCATCTCATTAATGAGTATCCAGATCAAATGATGTTTTGTTCCGATGACAAACATCCAGATGATTTAGAAAGAGCGCATATCAATGAATTAGTACGATTAGCCGTGGCTAACGGACAAGATGTATTTAAGGTACTTCAAGCGGCTTGCATCAATCCCGTAAAGCATTACAAATTAGACGTAGGGCAGCTGAAAGTAGGGGATGCAGCTGATTTTATTGAAGTCGATAACTTAAAAGATTTTTCAGTAAAAGCCACTTGGATTGAAGGTCGAAAAGTAGCGGAAAATGGTAAGAGTTTTATTGAATCTGTAGCCATTGAAACGGTGAATAAGTTTCGTATTTCTTCCATTGAATTACCTGATTTAGCTGTTTCGGGTACTGGAAAAGAACTTAATGTAATTGAGGTACTGGATGGCGAATTGGTTACCAATAAAATTCTAGGGAATGCATTACTAAAGAACGGTGAATTGACGTCCAATGTGGAAGATGATATTCTAAAAATGGTCGTGGTGAACCGCTATGAAAAAGCTCCTCCAGCTATTGCTTTTATAAAGAATTTCGGATTACAAAAGGGGGCTATAGCAGGTTCTGTAGCCCATGATTCGCACAACGTAATTGCGGTTGGGGTAGATGATGAAGATATCCTAAAAGCAATAAACGGAATTATTGAAAATAAAGGAGGTCTTTCCATTTGTGATGATCAAGGGGTGGATACCATTGCTTTACCTGTTGCTGGATTAATGTCAGATCAACCAGCGGAAGAAGTTTCTAGGCAATATGAAGATTTAAGCGAACGTGCCATTTCATTGGGTAGTCAATTAAGAGCGCCATATATGTCGCTTTCTTTTATGGCGCTGCTGGTGATTCCAAGTTTAAAATTGAGCGATAAAGGATTGTTTGATGGAGATAAATTTGAATTTGTTCCTTTAGATAATTAATCTCCTTCGGATGGAGATTCTTTTTCTTCGGTAGGATGGGGATCCTTTAATTCTTCCAATATTTCGGCATCTAAGGCTCTAAATTGAGCCGTTGGTTGACTTGGGGTGAAATTGAAAACTTTATCGTTTGTGAGTTTGTATAAAAGAACCACGTCAATGGCAAAATGAGCCATCATTGGGGCTACTAAACCCATGTAATTTTTCATATATCCCAATAGTCCAATTATTACGGTCATGGTTAATCCATAGGTCATCATTTTTTTATCTCGGGGATCTAGATACCCATGAATAGCTACAAAGAAGATCGCAGCAATCCAAACTCCCCAATACGGCTGAAGCACCCCTCTAAACAAAAACTCTTCACCCACACCCGCACAAAACGAAAGGAATAGAATTTCCCAAAGGTTTAACTTGAATTGGTTAATTAAAATGCCGTACTTCATTTTGATTTCAAGCATGTTCCGTTGGTTAATTAACCACCAGGCAAAAAGACCCGCTAAAGTACCAAAAACAAGTCCCGCAATTATTTGAATAATTAGGGAGTAGGGAGTAAACCAATTAATTTCAAAAGCCCATGGATCATCTTCCACAAAACCAATTATGGTGTATCCAACCACAGGAAATCCAATTAAGGTTCCCAATCCCATGGCATATATTTTAGACTTTGGTAACATGAAAATAATTTAGGAGCGCAAAGGTAGTTTAGCCAACTTCATGGATGGATGAATATGCCATAAAAAAGGCGGTTATTTCTAACCGCCAGCAATAAAATATTTAAACTTTATTTGATGGGCATGTATATATGCGTAATCAATTTAGTTTCATCAGGTTGATTTACGGGAGAATTTTCATACTCTTCCCAAGGAGTACCGTTGATTTCTAAACCATTATTTTCAGCATACGCATAAATGGCTTCCCAAGATTCTGCCAAGTTAGTATACGAACCTTTATGGGTAATCACTAAAGCTTCTCCTTCATAAGTCATTCCCGAACCAATGCCATCCTTTCCAGATTCATGAGCTACATTGATCATTAACATTTGCTCAAACTCCACTTTGGTAGGTGGTTCCCATGTTTTATAGCTTGTTCTAGGATACCCAGCGGTAGCCAATTGATTTGCTCCTAGGTAAGCATATAAAATACCGTAGTTTTCAGAAATTTCATCCGACAAACTGCTAACCGCACAAGAGTCTATTATAGAAATATATGGAGCGGCTACTAATTGCACTCTCGTAATGGCTGGAGCTGGAGTCTCATTTTCAGCAATGTCTTTCATTTCCGCAAGTCCAGATTCAAAAGTTTCTCCTACAATACCGTCCAAATAACGTCCCATTACACGCATCACGGGATTATTTCCCATATCCATATGCACTTCCCAAGTAACCTTAACACCGTCTTCTTTTTCTTCAAATATCATTAATCCTTGAGCAGGATCTTCCTCTGGTGGACCAAATTGCAAAGCTGATTCAATAAGTTGATTTTGTACAACTTGTACATAGGTTATTTTACCATCTCCATTTGCGGGTGAGGTCCAAGAATAATTTGCTCCTTTACCTTTGGTGATGTCGCCCAATACCGGAACCATGGTAGAGTCTGCTTTTTCCCAGGGAGACCAGACCATTCTTTTGTTTAAATCATTGAATTGATCAAAAACCACCTCCACAGGAGCATTTACAATAATAGCTCTACTTACAGATACTTCGCGCTCTTGAAAAAGCCCAAAAATGACAAAAATGATAGTTAAGCCTAAAAGGGAATACCCGATATATTTTAATGTTCTCATTTTAAATTATTTGATTTGAAAAACTTTTGGAAAAATACAAATTATTCAAATAGTACTTCACCATTCATATCCTCTGGTATGTCCACACCCAAGTAGGATAACAAAGTGGGGGCTATATCGGCTAATTTGCCGTTTTTCAAATTTGGTTTTGATTTGTGGTCAATAAAAAACCAAGGAACAGGTTGTGTACTATGTGCCGTATTAGGAGACCCGTCTTCATTTCGCATGCAATCAACGTTTCCGTGATCCGCTAACAAAAGGGTAGCATATCCATTTTCTAATCCAGCTTCAATAACCGCTTTTCCACAATTATCTACGGTTTCAACGGCCTTTACGGCAGCCTCAAAAACTCCCGTATGTCCAACCATATCAGGATTTGCAAAGTTCAATACCACAAGGTCAACTTCTTGTTTGTTCAACTCTGTAATAATGGCATCTCTTAATTGAGCGGCATTCATTTCAGGTTGCAAATCGTATGTAGCAACTTTTGGCGATGGAATTAAAATTCTACTCTCTTTTTCAAAGGGCGTTTCTCTTCCTCCATTAAAAAAATAAGTAACGTGTGGATACTTTTCCGTTTCTGCAATTCTTATTTGACTCTTACCAGCTGCGGCAACCACCTGGCCCAAAGTGTTCTCTAAATTGTCTTTTCTATACAAAATGTTTAGTCCGTTAAAACTTGAATCATAAACCGTCATGCAGTTGTAATTCAGAGGAATAACCTTCATAGCATAGTCATTTTCAACTCCTTGTGTTAAAGCCGCAGTCAACTCACGAGCACGATCACTCCTAAAGTTAAAGTGAATAACAACATCTCCTTCTTCAATTTGGGCTACAGGATGACCATTTTCTGTAATAACAGAAGCAGGAGCAAATTCATCCGTAATATCTTGCGCATATGACGCTTCAATGGCCTCCTTCGATGATGTAAATTCGGTACCTTTTCCATTTACGATTAAATGGTAAGCCTGCTGAACTCGTTCCCATCGGTTATCTCTATCCATGGCATAATAGCGACCAATAATAGAAGCTACTTTTCCAGTGGTTACTTGATAATGATTTTCAATTTCTTCTAAAAAGTCTTTTCCACTTTTAGGATCCGTATCTCTACCATCCATAAAGGCGTGTAAAAACAGATCATCAAAACCAATGGAATGGGAATAATTAGAAATGGCTTTTAAATGATTTATATGAGAATGAATTCCTCCGTTAGATAAAAGACCCATTACATGGACTTTCTTACCATTCTTTTTAGCTGCAGCGAAGGCATTGACTAACGTTGGGTTTGAATTAAATTCACCCGATTCAATTTCTTTATTTATTCTAACAATGTCTTGGTAAATTACTCTACCTGCACCCAGGTTCATGTGGCCCACTTCGGAGTTACCCATTTGTCCGTCAGGTAGACCAACAAACAATCCAGAGGCTTCTAATTGTGCGCTAGGATAATTGGCATAAAGCGAATCCATAAAAGGCGTATTGGCACTTTCAATTGCCGAAACTTCTGGGTTTTTGGCAATACCATACCCATCAAAAATCATTAAAATTACTTTGTTACTCATATGGTAGGGATGTGAATTGTTAAAGGATGTCTTCTACAATAAGATGGATACCATCGTCTTTAATTTCAATATGTTTCGACTTATAAAGAGACCCAATGGCCTTTTTAAAAGTTTTCTTACTCATTTTAAATTCTGCACGAATATCATCTGGATCAGATTTATCATTGAATGGTAGAAATCCAGTATCAGCTTGTAAGCGAACAAGAATAGACTTTGCACTCGGTTCAATGATTTCAGAACCTTGGATATCTAGGGTTAGGTCAATCTTGTTATGCTCTCTTATCTTTTTAATAAATCCAGTATGATACTCACCAATTCTAACTGGGCGATTTAACTCTGAACGGTATAACAAGCCTACATTTTCATCATTGATAATGGCTTTAAATCCAAGAGGTGTTTCTTTATAAATCAAAAGTTTGACCTCTTCTTTTTCCTCTACAATAAGATCTTCATTGTCAACTACATTGTCAATTTTTGTAGTACCTACCAAACGTTCGGTTTCTGCATCCAAGTACAGAAATACAACGTTAGTATTTCCTTCTTCTAATTTTCGAGCTTGTTCGGCATAAGGAACAAAAAGGTCTTTCTGTAAGCCCCAATCTAAAAATGCCCCCACCGCAGTGACCGATTTTACGTAAAGAGGGGCAAATTCATGCAGTAGAATTTTTGGTTTCTCAGTAGTGGCAACAATACGGTCTTCTGAATCTGTATATAAAAACACGTTAAGCTCATCACCCAATTTCATGGTGTCTTTGACATAACGTTGGGGTAGAAGTACCCCTTCACCAAATGGGTTTTCAGCTGGGTCCACATCATCGGTGATTTCTGATGGGTCTCCATCATATTCTCCTAAATAGCAACCATTGCTTCTAAATCTTAAAATATGAAGTTTATTGTATTCCCCTAATTCCATTTGACTGTGTTTTGGCTGCAAAAGTACAGATTTAAGCTTAGGTATGTACGTCAGTTTTGCAATAGATGGAGGGTAGGGAATTATGCCTTAATTGAAATTTATTGGAAAAAAAGTTCAAAACTTAAGGAAAAATTGATAATTGAAAATAAAAATTATTAGTCA
>CAJXPI010000072.1 GCA_913057875.1 uncultured Flavobacteriales bacterium | reverse complement strand
ATGCTCAGGAGTCTCGTGGGCTCGGAGATGTGTATAAGAGACAGAAATTATATTTCTGCTAATAGTTTAAATGCAGCGAACCTTGGCAACGGATTATACTATGTGGAATCGAAGGAAGGTGTAGGTAAGAACCCGGATATATATTCGGATGTGCAAATTAGATATAAAGGCTATTTAACGAACGGGACGGTTTTTGATGAATCTGCAAATACTGGAATTCGAATAAATTTATCACAAGTAATTGCAGGATGGCAACAAGGTGTACCAGAGTTTAAGGAGGGTGGTGAAGGTATTTTATTGATACCATCTTATTTAGCTTATGGAAGTAGAGCAACGGGTGTCATTCCAGCTAATTCGGTTTTAATATTTGAAATCAAATTAATTGAGGTGTACCAGTAGTAAAAAAAAGCTATAAATAAAAAAGGAGGCCATTGGCCTCCTTTTTTATTTATTGTAGTTTGCTTTGTACTGATCAAAGCTAGTTTGTGTTTTATAAATTTCCTCGCCAATGAAATGAACTAACGGAAGATATTCTGGGGCTTTCCAAAAACCTTGAACGGGAGAAATGATTTGCAATTCTTCGTTCATATATACAATGGTAGGATAAGCCACTTTTCCATTTACAGGTGCAATTGCCATAGTAAAATCATGGGTGCCATTTCTTCTATTCGCATTGGCAGGATTGTACGTTTTATTTTCATAGTTGGTGCCCAAAAATGTAAACTGTTCGTTTCCTTCTGCATTAAATTTTACAGCGTAAAAGTTTTCGTTTACATACGAAATAACCTCTGGGTTAGAGAATGTTTGGCTCATCATCATTTTACACGGACCACACCAATTGGTATAGACATCTATGAGAACTTTTTTGGGTTCCTTTTCCATTACCGCCTCTAGTTCTGACATAGAAATCCAGTGAATCTTATCTTGGCCAATTGACGTTAAAGAAAATCCAAGTACAAAAAGAAGTATGCCAATTGCATTTCTCATTATTTCTTAGCGGTCATTTGTTGTTTTGCAACCCCAATAAATGCGGAAGGTCCTCCTTTCACATATCCAGTTTTACCTAATGGGTTAATGCTTGCCTGCCCCTGATCATTGTTTGATAATGTAAAGAACCAAATAGTAGGATATCCTCTTACTCCAAAAACTTGCTGTAATTGCTGGTTTTGTTTCTTGATATCATCTGGTAGTTGAAATGATCTTGGGTAATCTAATTCTAAAAGAACCACGTTTTCAGAAGCCCATTTTTGGAATTCCGGTGTATCAAATACTTCTCTTCTTAGTTTTTTACACCATCCACACCAATCACTTCCAGTAAAGTTAGCCATAATAGGTTTACCTGTTTTGGCTGATAATGCATTGGCTTCATCAATATTGGTTAGCCATCCAGGAATAGAAGCGGAATAAGGTTTAGCCATACCCGACTTCATAGGTTGAGCCCATGCGGTAGATGCGCCAAAAACTAAAAATAAAACGATGGTAAGATGTTTAAGTATTTTCATTTTGCAAAATTTATTCAAAGTTAAGTTTATAAATTAAAAAAGACGAAGCATTTAAGCTCCGCCTTTTTTGTTTAACAGTATATTAGGAAGGAATTAATGAATTCCTTTCATTGCTTTGTTTAATAATGGTGAAATCAGAAGTAGTAATAAACCTGATCCAAGCATTAAAGCCGTAATAAATGGATATAGTTCAAAATCATATTTTTCAAGGATTCCTTCTAACATTCCGGCAACATAGTTACCGGCAGCAAAACTTGCCATCCATAAGCCCATTACCACGGAAACAAGTTTAGTTGGTGCCAATTTGGTAATCATAGATAGTCCAATAGGTGATAGCATTAATTCTCCTAACGTAAGGAGTGTATACACAGCTACCAACCATAATGGCGAAACAAGAACTCCACCATCTGCTATTCCTTTCGCCTGAGACATTACCCAAAAGGCAGCGGCACCAATTAAAAGACCAATGGCAAACTTTATTGGTGTTCTTGGATTAAATTTCATCTTATCCAATTTTAGCCACATAATAGAGAACAAAGGAGCTCCGATAAGGATTACAAGAGAGTTTACATTTTGAAACCAAGTTGCAGGCATTTCCCATCCTCCAATCATTCTATTCGTATTTTCCTTTGCAAAAAGATTAAAAGTTCCACCTGCTTGCTCAAAACCAGCCCAAAAAACAATGTTAAAGAGGGCAAGAACAACAATAACTCCCATTCTGCTCCATTGACTTGGACCTTCAGTACCTTTAAAAATTACGATGGCTAAACCAAGAATTAATACGGCAAACATTGCTCCTGTTATATACGTAGTCACATCTCCTGGAATCATGCCCCAGACTGTAATTAAGAATAATGTTCCCGCAACCAAACCTACGGAAGTCATAATAATGTGTGTCCAGTCTTTAGTTCCAATTTTTGTAATGGTTTGATCGCCTTTTGGGGGTAACCCATTGTTTAAAAGAGTTTCTTCTTGGAAGTTCAACCAAATTACACTGATAATCATTCCAATACCTGCAGCAAGGAAGCCGTATCCCCAGCCCATACCTTCACCAAGTCCTCCAGCAACGAAAGTTCCTAAAATAGCTCCAAGGTTAATTCCTAAATAAAAAATATTGAACGCAGCATCTTTCATTGGGTCATTGTCATCGTAAAAATCTCCTACAATGGTTGAAATATTTGGTTTAAAGAAACCGTTACCAATGATTAAAACTCCTAAACCAAAGTTGAACAAGAAGTTTCTTGATTCAGGATCCATATCCTGGGCCATGAAAGCACTACCTGCAAGTAACAATTGTCCAATAGCCATTACAATACCTCCAATGTAAATAGTCTTTCTTTGTCCAAAAAGGTTATCGGCAACCCATCCACCTAAAATTGGCGTTAAATACACTAAACCGGTGAAGATGGCATAAAGCTCTAATGACTCTGATCTTGATAAACCAAAACCTCCATCAACTAATTCTGCTGTTAGGTATAATGTCAATAAAGCACGCATACCGTAGTAGCTAAATCTTTCCCACATTTCTGTCGCAAAAAGCGTATACAATCCTTTTGGATGTTTTTTCCTTGGGTGTTCTACTGGAAGTTCTTCGTTATTTTCCAAATCTGCCATTTTTTATTCTGTTTTAAATTAAGAGTTCCAAATATATCAATTCTACTCACTTATTAAGCATCCTTAATATTATAGTTTTTCGAGTAAGAAATTTGTGAATTTAGTGAATAGATGTTTACGTGTGTTTCCTCCATAAATTCCGTGATTTTTGTCGGAATACATGTAAAAGTCATACTGTACATCTGCCTTAACCAAAGCGCTCACTAACTCTGCTGTATTTTGAAAATGTACATTGTCATCTGCAGTACCGTGAACTAAAAGGTAATTTCCTTTAATCTTTTCAACGAAGTTAATTGGAGAGTTGTTATCATATCCATCAGCATTATCTTTAGGAATACCCATGTAACGCTCCGTATAAATGTTATCATAATACCTCCATGTAGTAACCGGTGCAACCGCAATGGCTGCTTTGAAATAGTCAGCTCCCTTTGAAATGGCAAGGGTAGACATGTATCCACCATAACTCCAACCCCAAATACCGATACGATCAGCATCAACGAATTTCATGGTACCTAAATGTTTTGCAGTTTCAATGTAATCTTCCACTTCAAGTTTACCCAATTGTTCATATGTCGCTTTTTTAAATTCAGCTCCTCTAGCTCCAGTGCCTCTGTTATCTACTGAAATCACGATGTACCCTTTTTGCGCTAGCATATGGTGCCACATCATGTTGTAATCCCAAGAGTTTTTAACGGTTTGAGAACCCGGGCCACCATAAATGGTAATTAATACCGGGTATTTTTTTGATTCATCAAAATCAGAAGGAGTAATCATCCAGCCATTTAATTTGCCGCCATATGAGGTAGGAATTTCCATAAAGGTCTTATTAGAAATGGCGTAGTTCGTAAGTGTTTCTTTTAATCTACTGTTATTTTTTAATACTTTAAGTTCTTTTCCAGTACCTGAATTAATTGAAATAAAATAAGGCGTGTTAGCGTCTGAATGGGTATTTATGTAATACTTCATTCCTGCAGAATACTGAGCATCATTCCACCCCTCTTTTTTGCTTAGTTGGGTTTTCTTTTTAGACTTAATACTCATTTGGTAAATATGACGTTGAGTAGGAGATACCTCCGCAGATTGGAAATACAACGAAGAACCTTTTGCGTTTACTCCGTAAAAGTCTGTTACATCCCATTCTCCTGTGGTTAATTGTGTGGCTTCTCTACCAGAGTATGGAACAGCATATAAATGATTAAATCCATCTTTTTCACTGGTTACAATCATTTGATTAGAATTGTTTAAGAATACCCAGCTATCTACCACTTCCACATAGGTATTTGATTGTTCTTGGTATACCAATTTTGAAGTATTTGCTTTTGCATCTACAAAGTGGATTTGTAAATCATTTTGCAAACGGTTTAACGTTTGAATGGCTAATGAATTTGCATTTGCCCATTTAATTCTAGGTACATATTCTGTTTCAGGATAGTTAGCTTTTACACTTCCATTTTTTGCTAAGTTGTATAGGTAGATTTCCACCTTAGAATTGTCTTCTCCTGCTTTTGGGTATTTAAACCTGTAATCTGAAGGATACAATTGATTTTGATACATAATCATATTGAATTCCTTTACGGCAGATTCATCAAATTTATAATATGCAAGGTGTGCATTATCTGGTGACCATTGAAAAGCTTTGTCAAAAGCAAACTCTTCTTCATATACCCAATCTGTAGCGCCATTGATAATTTTATTAAACTCGCCATCCGTAGTTACAGTAGTTTCTTTTCCAGTAGCTAAATCGTAAATAAACAGGTTGTTGTCTCTAACAAATGCAACCTTTTTACCATTAGGAGAGAAGGTGGTGTAACGTTGTTTACCTGCCTCTGAGATTTTGGTAGCTGTTTTTGATTCGATATCGTACACCCAAACATTTTCTCTAGTTGAATGTCTGTAAATAGGTTCAACATCTGTAGTGATTAATATTTTAGTTTCGTCAGAAGAGAAGGTGTATTCGTTAAATCTGGAAATACCTTCAACTTCAGCCGTTTTAAAGTAGACAGCTACCGAATCACCAGATTTGTAAGAGTATTTAATGATTTCTTGACCCGCTTTGCTGTTTTGAATTGCCGTATAGTAGGAACCGTTATCCATGGATCTTAGTCCCCAAACACGTTCAGGTGAGAAGGTGCCCTTTTTATACAAATCATCCATAGTTATAAGTTCTGATTGTGCGGTGGCACCAAATACAAGAACACTTAAAAGGATAAATACGAAAGCGTTTTTATGAGATATTATACTATTCATGAATCAATTATTTTATGAGGCGCAATATAAAACACAGGTTCAAATTAATACCCCAAATTATGATTAACGGTTAAGATTGTTTTGCACAAAAAAAGCCGATAGAATTTATTTCTATCGGCTTTAATAATTTTATTCAGTTTTCTTAGTACATGTATGGGCTGTGATGCGACTTAACAATCAATAATGGATTGGTGTTTCGTTGCAATACTTTTTCCTCACGTGTAGTTCTAAAATTATCTAAGAAGTCTGGAGAGCTTTCAAATACAATACCAATTAATTCCGTTTTATTGTAATTGGTACGATCCAAAATTAAATCAATGGCGTCTTTGCCATCAGCCCATTCAACGCTGTGTTCTACTTTGTTTTCAGTAAACTTGGTAGTAAGCTGATTTACAATAATATTCTCTTCTTTATCATCTCTTTTAGTATTATCTAATCGCATTGGGAACAATGCAATTTTCAAATCTAAATCTTTAGCCATTTTAATCGAGATGTTTGTTTTTTGTCTCGAGTTTGGTTCTAAAGTTAATGGATAAAGAATGGTGTTCAATTCTCTAACTGTTTCTCCACTTTTTAACGCAATAACTGGGTAATTGGTTTTGTAAACAATGTCCTTAATGTTTGGTCCAAGAGCATACTTAGATTTTACATCGTAACCCACTACCATGAATAGAGGTTCTAGTTGGTCCACTGTTTTTGCAAATTGAGAAACAATGTTGTTTTTCTTTCCTGGAATGATTCTCCAGCTAACATCAATATTATGAGCAAGCTCACCATGAGTATTTATAATATTTCTAATTTCTTCATCGAAATACCTCTCTGTTTTAGAAGAATCGGTATTTACGTGCACTAGAACTACCTCAGCCCCATTTTTTTGAGCTAAAAATAGCGCTTCGCCAATGGCATGAACAGATGCTTTATTAAAGCTTACAGGAACAACAATTCGTTTACAAACGTCCATAGATTATTTTTTGTTTTTTGCGCATGCAAATTTACCACTATTAGGTAGAGTAGAAAAATATTAAATAAATTGATTATTAATTTTTAGTACATGAATGGACTGTGATGAGACTTTACAATTAATAAGGGATCTTCCGTATTTTGCAATAATCGCTCTTCACGAGTAGTTCTGAAATTATCTAAAAAGTCGGGAGAGCTTTCAAATACCACAGAAACTAATCCCGTATTATCTTCATTTGTTTTGTCTAAAAGTACAGCTACTTCATCTTTACCTTCTTCCCATTCCACCACATACTCAGGATGTTGTTCCTCTAATTTTTTAATTAAGTTGTTGGTAATAATTTCTTGATGAACATTGTCTTTCTTGGTGTTATTTATTCGAAGCGGTAGTAAATGAAATTTTAAGCCCATATCTTTACAGAACTTGATCGAAATATTCGTTTTTTGACGAGAAAATTGATCCAAGGTTAGCGGGAAAAATAAGGTAGTTAACTCTTTTAAAGTCTCCATATTTTTCAACGCAATAACCGGATATTTTGTTTCGTAAATGATTTTACGAATATTAGGACCAATAAAGCGCTCCATACCATGTTTTATTTCATAACCAACTACCACGTACAACGGGTCGATTTGGTCAATAGTACGAGCCAGTCTTTCTACTATTTCACCTTTTTCACCGGGAATGATACGGTAACTAATATCAATACCTTCGGCAGCTTCACCCTGGTCCAGTATCATTTCGGTAATAATCTTATCAAATTCAGCTTCGGTTCTTGTAGGGTCTGTATTAACGTGAATAATTACCACCTCTAAATTTGCTCTTCGAGCTAGGTAAAGTGATTCGGAAAATGAATGACGCGAAGTATCTTTAAAATCTACGCTTACGGCTAATTTGTATTTTGTATTCATGGCGATTGGTCCTTAATTAGTAAGTTCCCCGAAAGTAGGGAATTGTTAAATATTATACAAGTGAAGACGTGAGTATCCCCCCCTGTTTTAATGGGAGATATAAATAACAACACGTCTGTTTTTTGCTCGTGATTTTTGATTGTTTTGGTTTTGAGCAAGTTGATGAAAAGACTTCCATTCTACAGTTACTTCAATTTGTGGATAATTTTTTTCAATCCACTTTTTTATGGTTACCGCTCTATTTTGTGACAGTTCAATATTATAGTGGTCAGAACCCAATTGATCGGTATGCCCAATAACTGATAATGAGCGAACATTTTTTTGAGCGAGTAAAGACTTTATTTTAGTGTATTCTCCTTCAATGGGAAGGGATTGGTCAAAATCAAAGTAGAGCACAATTGAATCTTTTTTCACCGTAGAAGGGGAGTTGGGTTTTGAATTGTTTTTCGGTTCTGACTTCACTTTCTGCTTAGGTTCTATGCCTTGTGTTGTTTCGGTTTTCGATGTTTGAACCGGAGATGCTAACTCTGTTTTCACAATATCTGAAACAACGGTAGAAGCTATTTCCTCTTCTTCGAGTGTAAAAGCCTCAAAGTATTCCGTGTTTTCTTCAAAGAAGGTTTCCTTTGGTTCACTTTTAAACGATTTCCCTTCCAAAAACACCCCCGAGTCAAAGGCATCATCTCCTACATCTGCCACTACAATTCTAATTTCATATTTGTTCCCAGGAAGAACTTCGCTGAACGCAATCAAGGGCTTAGTCATGCCATCAAATTCAATTTGTGTTTTTTTATCTGTAGGGTTAGCCAGGTAAAAATTGGAATGCTTTTGATGATTTATGTTGTTTACTGTAATAGGTAAATCAGTATTAGGTATAACCGCTAGGTTTTTGGTTTCTCCGGTTTGCAGATCTTGGAGGAAAAATGCGAAAACATCATTAAAGGTGGATCCTACATATTCTGGGTATTCTTCACTTGCAAAAATGTAATTAAATCGAATTAGGTTATGGGTAGCTTCAAATTCAAAAGAAATCCACGTAGCATCATAGGTTTTCATTCCGGCTAGAGTTTCTAATTCTAAATCTCCTTTGGTGCGATTGGAAGTAGTGTAACCGGGACCTTTATTCGGACCTGACGCACTTTTGGCAAACCCGGAAGAAATAATAAGCCCTTCTTCTATGGGTATAATGGTATTTCGAGAGTAAAAAACGCCTCGAGCACCATGTGTGCCGTGAAATTTTACATTCCAAATTTTGGTGGTTGAATCTCCCATGAGCATATGGGTAATCATAAATTGCTCGGTAGGGTAGGTGTCAACCTTTAATTGTGAATAGACAGTAATGGTGAAAATAACCCCTAGGGAAATAAAAGAAAGTAAATGTTTCAAGCTACTAGTTTTAAAGCTTTATGAACGTCTGTTTGGAAATATTGTTGTCTCCTTCATCCTTAATCAGCAATATATAGGCCCCTTTTAATAGAGGGCGTGTAGAGAAAGTGAAAGAGTTAGCCCCTTCTAAAATTTCTAGTTCCCCTAAATTTACAATTAGTTTACCCGCCATATCGTAAATGCCAAAACTTCCTTTGGTATTGGATGAAACATAAAAGGTTAGGTTAACTTCATCTGAAACCGGATTCGGATATAGCTTCGTATTTGTAGATGGAGTACTGTTATCAATGTTGACCAATTCTGTTATGACACATCCTTTTGCATCTGAAACTTGCATAGAAGCTTGGTCTACCATCATAGCATTAAAACTATGGGTAAATTCGGTTGTTCCATCCCACCATAAAATGGAGTAAGGTGCAAAGCCGTTTTCGGGTTCTACAGTAACAGAAACCGTGGATTTCATATAGTCTCCATTTTCTGAAGTATAAGGGGCTTTAAACGGAAGGGTATCCGTAACACTAATTCTATTAAACCAGGTAGAAGATGACCTCTTATCAGTTCCATAAAAACCAGCGGTGTATACTTGATCTGGATGCCCAGGAACGGATTGAATTCCAAAATAGTCCCCCCACCTTTCATAGCTACCACTTAATCTACGCACATATCCATCTCCTTCCTTTAGGCGGATAATATTTGAATAACCACTTGCACCTTCTATATTCGAATGTCTAATAGCTGAAATTCCTGCATTCGTGGTAAAGCTAGTGTGATTAAAAGCAATTAGAGTTCCTTCATAACAACCTTGTCCATTGTGTACATATTCAATATTAGGATATCCAAAATCTAAACTGTCCACCCCAATAATATTGGTTTGCAAGTGAGTGTGATCGCCCATTGTTTGGATTAATCCGTGATAAATTCCAGACCTTCCGGTACTAAAATCCATGGTGTTACCGACAAACTCAGTATACCTTGCACCTTGAGAATTGTAATACTGCGTAGCACCTAAAAAACGAGCGTCATTTGTCTGTAGTCCATCTGTTAAATCATTGGGGTCATCATCCGCTTGAATTCCATTAGGTGGAACACCATATTTTTGAGGCAATTGCTTCGTAGATACGGTAAGCTGCTTATTGGAATCAATTTCAATAACAAATAAAGAGTCATTATCGATGTCAAAATTTCTATTGGATAAAAATGTGAATCCAGACTCATTTTGACTTTTTAAATCTCCTTTTTGAACGGGAGTTAAGTTTCTAATGTTTCCACCATCATATAGGATGTCATCATACATGGTGGTGTTTAAGTTTGAGTCTCCTTCAAATCCTTCTTCCATAGGGACTTGCCAAACAATGCTTCCTTGAAAGCCTTTTTGCCAAGAAGTGTTTGCTTTTAGTAGGTTAATAGATAAATACATATCGTTTTTATCAAATCCTACCATCGGAAAATCTGTCCATTGATCAACGCCTCTAGGATTTCCAGGTAACATATACACGTTCCAAGGATCTCTTGGGTCATTGGTAGAACTAAATCCTACAATGATTTTAGAATCAGATGGTTTTCTTCCAGATAAAAATAGAAAGATAAATTTATCATGTTCGGGTACATAAACCAGTTTAGGGTCAAAAGGGAATTCAACTGCGGGATCTGTAATATAATCTTGACCAAATTCAGCAAATGTGATGTTATACGTAGAGCCTTTGTCATCTACAAAAAGATTAGAGTCTCCAGTAATATCATACGCCCATAAAAAACTATTTACACTTGCTAACAAGTAATCTTTACTCATTGACATGGTGTTATCAAGTGGTGTGCCACCGTTGTAAATATCTTCTCTATCAATAGGTCCAATGTATTTACGCATGTTCATTTCATTTATTACCACTGGGTCTGGAGCTGTTCCAAAATCAATATTTGTGGATCTAGAAGAGCGTGCTGGGTATTTATTTCCCGCCTTAATTTTTTGATCAAGAATATGGCTTTTTAAAGAAGAGCCTCCAGGAGTAGGGGCCTCTAAATTCTTCAAGAACGGTGCAAATGATGTGGGTTTTTCACGAGGGTCAATTACACTTACTCCATTAATAACTACACTTTTTGAAGTAGCCGTAGTTTGAGAAATTCCAGTAAAGCTTAAAAAACAGAAGCTTACAAAAAGAAGGTGTGTAAAATTATAGCGCATAAATTAGTTTTTTAATTGGCATTCTCCGCTCCAAATTTATTTGATTTGATGTGTAAATCAACTTGTTGAAACGGAATTGTGATATTGTTTTCAACAAACTTACCGTTGATGATCTTTCGAATATCGCTTTTTATTCGTTCAATTTGAAATGTATTTTCACTTAGGAATAATACCTCTAAGTCTAAAGATGAAGCGCCAAAGTCAATAAATCGGGCTTCAATAAAATCTTTCTCATTTAATTGTGGGTGGGCAATTACGCTTTCCTCTAATAGTTGTAATGCCTTGTCTACATCCGTTCCGTAAGCAACTCCCACTGAAATATGAAAACGAGTCTTCTTTGTTTGGTGACTCCAATTTACCACCTTGCTAGTGGTAATCTGTGAGTTGGGAATAATAGCCACAATTTGATCTCTGTTTATGGCTTTGGAAGTTCGTAATCCAATATTTTGAATTTTAATAACATCTCCATCCACTTCTAGAATGTCACCGACCTTGGTAGTTCCTTCAAAAAGTAAAATAATGCCCGAAATAATGTCATTAAAGGTTTGCTGCAGTCCTAGTCCCACACCCACCAATAAGGCAGCAGACCCAGCAAGCAAAACATTCATTTTAATACCAATGGTTTCCAGTATTACGGTAAAGGAAATGATCCAAATTACGTAGGTGAGAATTTGAAACAAGGCATAAATGTTTCCTTGATCGTATTCATCAAATCGACTACTCCGATTTACCGCTTTTTTAGAAATCCATAAGATGAATTTGGTGATGGCTAAAATGAAAAGTATGTACAGCACATTGTAAACTCGGAAAACATGCGCTCCAATTCTAAGTATTTCAAAGTCTAAAAAGTTGTTTAAAATTTCCATTCTATCCCCAATATTTTTCGCGATTGCAAAATATTTTCCGAATGTACAAAATTTAGAAATTTAGACCCAAAGTTTATTAATGGAGGTCCTTCAAAATATAGCTTTTGATTATTTTAAATTCTGTATCGAAAAATGAGAGAATGATATTAGTTTTGGAAGAATCAATTTGATTTCTATGAGAAAGTATTTGTTGGCACTTAGTTGTTTGATTAGTTTGAGTATAGCAGCTCAAGAAGAGGTTTCGTACGATTCCACTTTAGAACAATTAGAAGCAGATACTTCAGGCAAACCTATCGTGTTAACCAGTGAAAAAGGGTTTACACTTAAAGATTCTATTAAGTATTCGGCCAATTACCAGTTTAGAGATGGGTTTTACATTGGTAGAAGAGCTTTCTTAAGTAATCAACCTGTTACCATTGATCGTGTTTTAACAACGGTTCCATATACCGATCCAGATATTTATGCTAAGATTTTAAATGGGGGTGGATTCAAGGTAATTCAAGAGGATAGCAGTTTGGTTTATCACAACATTGCCGATGTCTTTGGTTTTGTACAGAACAGAGTTTTTTACATCAATTTGGGGCAAGCGGGATTTGTACGTATGTCTGATTTGGGTAAGATTTGTAAAGTAGTTTACGGTTCCAGTACCCCAAGAATACAACCTGCCGGTGGTGTGGGAGTAAATAGCTGGGGCGGTGCTTCGGTAGGTATTGGAATTCAAATTAATGGTGGCAGTAATGTGACCGAATACATTTTTAGAATTGATGGAGGACCTATTGTTGAGTTTACTCCAGAAATGTTACTGGAAATGATTAAAGATGACGAAATAGTTTTTAATAGTTACGTGGGTTTAAATAAGAGGTATCGCATGAAAGAGATGTACAACACCTTGAATGAATACAATAGACGAAACCCACTTTATTTACCAATTTATAAATAGCAAATGGCAGACGATAAGAAAATTATCTTTTCTATGGTGGGCGTTACCAAGGTAGTTCCGCCCAATAAGAAAATTCTAAACAATGTATATCTATCCTTTTATTACGGAGCTAAAATTGGAATTTTAGGTCTGAATGGTGCGGGTAAGTCAACCTTGTTAAAAATCATTGCTGGACTAGAACCTACAAGTAGTGGAGAGGTTACTTTCTCTCCGGGGTATTCTGTAGGATATTTAGAGCAAGAACCAGATTTAGATAACAATAAAACCGTAATTGAGATTGTACGTGAAGGCGCACAAGAATCGGTTGATTTAATTGCAGAGTACGAAGAAATCAATAACCAATTTGGTTTACCTGAAGTATATGAGGATCCTGAAAAGATGGAGAAACTCATGGAAAAACAAGGGAAACTTCAAGACCGTATTGATGCCGTTGGTGCGTGGGATTTAGATAGCAAGTTAGAAAGAGCGATGGCTTCTTTGAACTGTCCGGACCCTGATGCTAAAATTGAAGTGCTTTCAGGAGGAGAAAGAAGAAGAGTTGCATTGGTACGTTTACTGATTCAAGAGCCAGATATTTTATTACTGGATGAGCCTACCAACCACTTGGATGCTGAGGCAGTAATGTGGTTAGAGCACCATTTAGCAGAATACAAAGGAACCGTAATTGCCGTTACGCACGATAGATATTTCTTAGATAACGTTGCCGGTTGGATATTAGAACTGGATAGAGGAGAAGGAATTCCATGGCAAGGAAATTACTCTTCTTGGTTGGAGCAAAAATCTAACCGTATGGCGAATGAAGAAAAGCAGGAGTCAAAACGTCAAAAAGCATTAAAGCAAGAGTTAGATTGGGTACGTCAAGGACCAAAAGGACGTCAATCTAAATCAAAAGCCCGTTTGAAAAACTACGATGCTTTATTAAATGCGGATGTAAAAGAGCAAGAAGCAAAACTGGAAATTTTTATTCCACCAGGCCCGCGTTTGGGTAATGAAGTAATTGAGGCCATTCATGTAAAGAAAGCATTTGGAGATAAATTGCTGTATGAAGATTTGAATTTCAAATTGCCACCGGCAGGTATTGTAGGGGTGATTGGCCCCAATGGGGCTGGTAAGTCTACCATTTTCAAAATGATTATGGATGAGATTGCTCCAGATGGAGGAGAGTTTACTACCGGTCAAACGGTGAAAGTATCTTATGTAGATCCTGTCTCTTATACACATCTCCGAGCCCACGAGACTCCTGAGCAT
>CAJXPI010000071.1 GCA_913057875.1 uncultured Flavobacteriales bacterium | reverse complement strand
TACACAGAGTAGATCGTCGGCAGCGTCAGATGTGTATAAGAGACAGGTAATGAATCTCTCAAAAGAGGGTGAGGTTTTAAAAACACTCTTTGATTCGCAAGGAAAGGTTTTATCCGAGGCTGGTTCTGTAAAAGAGTTTAATGGTCATTTATATATTGGCGGTGATGTGCTCCCTTATATTGGTAAATACAAATTAGTCCCCACAAATTAAAAACCTATAAGATAAATAATTGTAACCTGAACAGTAAAGGGTAAGGTCTGAATTTAGATTTTGGGGCGCAGATCTAACTCAAAACGTAATCAAGCTTATTTGGAAACTTTTTAATATCTTAAAAAATTTCATTTTTTTGATATAAATAATCCTAACGTTACCAATGTTAGGCAAAAAGTAAACGAGTCAATTCTTTTGCTTTTTTATGATCCAATCCAACTGTAAATGAAAACTATAGTTGGATGAACGTCAATGACATAATTTAATAAAAATTACTTCTAATTTTGAGTGCTAAATGAAACAATTTATGCTAAAAAAACAACTCAGTCTACTGTTAGTAATAATATTACTCGGGCTGCCGGCTATTCATAAAATTTCCGGAGAGATTCCGCCTAATTGGTTTTTAACCAAGTTTGAGAATAGTCTAATGGGTGAAATTCCGGGTCTGATGCTTTTTTCTTACCTGATTATTATGGCTTTAGAAGTAATTGGGCCATTGTTATTAATATTAGGAGGTATTAAGATGTGGCAAAAAAAAGATTATCAACCCTGGGTTTCAAATGGATTTACCGTGTATTATGTATTGTTTATAATATTGACCTTTGGAAGTTTTTTGGTAGAGGATTACGACAACGGATTTAAAGATGTTTTGTTTTTCGTAGGTGTTTTGGTAATAGATCAAGTGTATTTTGGTACCCGGAAAAAATCTCCCTCAATCGAGAATAATAATTAGTCGTTAATTATGAAAATATTTGAACCGTTTAATCTAAAAGGACTTTCTCTAACCTCCAAAATAGCCATGGCTCCCTTAACGCGTAGACGCTGCACCAGAGAGCATGTACCGGTAGCCATTATGCAAGATTATTATGCGCAACGTGCCAGTGCTGGGTTGATTATTGCAGAAGGAACTTCACCTTCTCCCAATGGGGTAGGATATGCCAACATGCCTGGGTTATATAATCAAGAGCAGGTGGTTGAATGGAAAAAGGTAACGGATAGAGTGCATCGAGCTGCCGGAAAAATTTTTTTACAAATAATGCATACCGGTAGAGTAGGACATCTTAATAATTTGCCTATTGGAGCCCAAGTAATTGGTCCTTCGGCTATCGGGCAAAATGGTGAGGTAGCCACCTATGATTTGGGAAAGCAACTCTATTCGGTGCCTAAAGAATTGACGTTACAGGAGGTAGAGGATACCATTCAAGAATATGTTACTTGTGCCATCTTAGCTATGGAGTCAGGGTTTGACGGAATTGAGATTCATGGAGCGCATGGGTATTTACCCAATCAGTTTTTAAACCTTTCAAGTAATCAAAGAAAGGATAGCTATGGTGGAAGTAGAGAAAATAGGATGCGGTTTTTACTGGAAGTGGTAAAATGTTGCTGCGATGCCATTGGCTCAAGCAAAGTGGCTTTGCGTATTTCTCCCTTTAGTTATGCTGACGTCAATGAAGATGAAAGTGAATTAACAGCTTTGTATACGGATTTAATGGCGCCTTTGAATGCGCTAAACCTTAGCTACTTGCATTTAAGTCATATGGGAGAGCCTTTACCTGTGAAATTTAATTTATGGGGTAAAATACGGGATTTGTATTCGGGTAATTTAATGCTATGTGGCGATTTTTCTAAAGAGAGTGCTGAAGATGCGCTACAAAATAAAAATGCTGATTTAATTGCGTTCGGGCGTGATTTTATTTCGAATCCGGATTTAGTGGAACGACTCAAAAACAATTGGCCCCTCCAAGAACGAGATCGAACTTACTGGTATACAATTGGAGAAAAGGGCTTAACTGATTATTCTACTTATGAATAATATGTAAATATCAAAATGGTAATAACATTGATTTCTCTTTTATAAGGAATAGATAATAGCGCTATTAGTATTATGGAACTCTTAATCTCCTTTTGTCTTCTAATTGACAAAATTACTTTTTTGAGGATAAGGTTTTAGTGGTATGTTTGGGCCTATACAACTAAGTAAATATGAAAAAAATAGTACTTGCAGCCCTTGTGGTATGCGCTACCACAGGTTTCTCACAGTCTTGGGTTCAAATGTCAAATGCGCCAACCGGTCGTCATCATCCAGTTTCATTCTCCTTAGATGGTAAAGGATATGCAGTTACCGGGACTAGAGCCAATGGACAACCTACAAGCGATGCTTATGAGTATGATCCTGTGGCCAATACTTGGACAACCCTATCAGCCTTTCCAGGGCCAGCACGTAGCTTTGGAATTGGGGTAGTCAATAACGGAATTGCTTATTTGGGCTTTGGAGCTGGGTTCTCTAATTATTTAAATGATTTATGGAGCTACGATGCCACTACCAACACTTGGACCGAACTAGCTAGCTGTGGATGTTCGGGGAGGAGGCACCCCGCAATGATGGCAGTTGGAGATAAAATTTATGTAGGATTGGGCGATGATGCTTCGGGCGATCGTAATGATTTTTGGATGTACGATATTACTTTAAATACTTGGACTCAAATTGCGAGTTTACCGGGGTCGGCTCGACATCACCCTTATATGTTTACTGCAGCAGGTGAGGCTTTTGCAGGAATGGGACATAGAGGTAGTGTTATATTTAAAGACTGGTACAAATTAGATGCTACGAACAACACCTGGACCCAAATGAATGACTTTCCAGGAGAGGCGAGAGTAGCAGGTACTCAGTTTAGCATTGGAGATAAAGGCTTTGTGTTAAGCGGTGATGGTGATGATCACAGTTTCATGAGTACGGGCGAAATGTGGCGATACAGCCCAGATACGGATGAATGGAAGTCATTAACACCTCATCCAGGTATTAGTCGCTGGGCTCCTGGTAGTTTTGTGATAAACAATGAAGTTTACTTTTTTGGTGGTCAAAATCGTCAAACTTTTGGGTTTCCATCTGATTTATGGAAGTTTGATTTAACGTCAGAAACAGTCGGGGTTAAGGAACAGAGCATAAAAACGCAGAAAGTGTTTCCAAATCCAGCAAGTAATACTATTTATTGGGAGTATGATCAAAGAATAACTGAAGTTAAAGTATATGATGCCGTTGGACAGTTATTGGTGAAATCAAATACAAGTTTATCTCAATTGAGTTTAGGTGACTTTAAAAATGGAATGTACGTAATACACTTTTATGAAAAAGGGCAACTTATCGCGTCTTCAAGAGTATTGGTGCAACACTAAAAATGTCAAATATATAATAGGGAAAAGCGGCTTATCGGCCGCTTTTTTTTGTGTGGAATAGACTGATGAAAATTTAAGAGTAGTTAACTTTTTGATTTTTAGGTAGGATTGACCGAAACTTACGCATAGGTTAAACATTTTGACTTTATATTATTTATGACTTTTCGTATTCTTACGATGCGTTTTTAATAAACGGTCAAAGCTTTAAAAATGGGAGTCAGTATTGAAACAATGGTAACGAAACTTAAAATTTACGAGGGAATTTTAATGCGTTTATGTGAGTACCTTGGAATCAACGTCTACGATCAAACCATTGATAGCAGAATAAGTTCAAAAGCGGTACTTAATGATCGGTTTGTAAGATTCTTGGAAGAGAATAGAGACTTCTTTAAGCGTTATCATGATGATTACTATAGGTCTAAGTCACCTGAAGTAATTGCCCAAACCATTAATAGGAAAACTCAAGAAGTGGAAGAGTTTTTAATGGTGGAGTTTCCCGACTTCTTTAATCAAGGGAAATTTATCCAAGAAAAAGAAAACAAGCTTAAATATTTTTCTTCTTATGAGATTGATTTTAAATTAGGTAACCAAAAGCGAATAAATACCAATATGTTAGGGGTGGCCGCATGGCATTTGGGCCTAAAGCAACAAATGGTGATTGAAAACTTAAATCAACACCTGTATGCTAAATTAGGCTAACTAGAGCAACTTATTTTTTGTTTTAGCCCTGACAGAAATCATGTATGGTTATGTATATCGTTATATATTTGCATGCATAACGATATGGCAAATGATTATAAAATACGCTCTCGCTATTGGATAGAGGGAAACAAAGGCACTTATCTTGGAGAAGGAAGGGTACGTTTGCTTTTGGCTATCCAAGAATATGGATCTATAAGTGCTGCAGCAAAAGGTTTGGAAATTTCTTATCGTAAAGCCTGGAAAATGGTCGATATTATGAATTCTCAGGCAAAAAGTCCATTGGTGGTTCGTCAAATCGGAGGTAAAAGTGGTGGCGGTACTTTAGTAACACCAAAAGGTATTGAAGCTATTGCTGCATACAAGCAGTTGAAAGAAAAGTGTAATGCTTTTGTAGAAAAAGCTTTTAAGGAATTTGAGTTTTAATGGACGGAACAGGGTTACATAACGATTTAACACTGATCATCCTTGCAGGAGGTAAAAGCTCGCGAATGGGTCAAGATAAAGGCTTTTTAAAGCTAGGTGCGGAAACGTTTGTGAAAACACTTATAGAAGTGGCCAAAGGCATGACGCCAAACATCCTTATTTCTGTAGCGAAAGCCAATGAGGAAAGCTATAGAGGGTTCGGAATACCAATGATAGTTGACGAATGGAATGGAAAAGGTCCTTTGGGTGGAATTACTTCAGCCATAAGGAACGTTAAAACCGAGTGGTTTGGGTTGTTAACAGTGGATAGTCCTTTCGTGACAAAAGCCACGCTTGAATATTTATGGAGTGCCAAGGAGTATAAAGAAGCGGTAATGTATGCTGAAAATCAAAGAATTCATCCTTTAGTGGCTTTGTATCATTTCAGTACCATTGAAAAATGGCAGATGGCCTTGGAGAAGAACCAGTTAAAAGTGACCAATTTGGTGGAGTCGTTTGATGTAATGAAAATTGAATTGCCTCAGAATCGATTAAAGGAATTAGAAAATATTAATACGCCAGAAGAATACCGAGCGGTAGTGGGAAAAAGTTAGTATGGAAATAAAGGTTTTATATTTTGGAGAAATTGCAGAGTGGAAGGGGTGTGCAGAGGAATTAAAACAATTAAATTCTTCCATTACCACAGACGAATTTGTAGGTAGTTTAGTAAAAGAGATTCCGCAATTAACGCAAATAAATTATGCGATTGCTGTAAATCAAAATATGATTGATGCACCTGTGGAGTTACTAAACGGTTACGAAGTATCCGTTTTCCCACCATTTGCTGGAGGTTGATAATATGTTAAGTAGAGAAGAAGTACAGCGCTACAAAAGGCAATTGCTACTCCCGGAAATAGGTGAGTCGGGACAATTGCGCTTAAAAAATGCAAAAGTATTACTTGTAGGTGCCGGTGGATTAGGCAACATTGTAGCGGCATATTTGGCTGCTGCGGGAGTGGGTGAGTTGACCATTGTAGATCATGATGTGGTAGATGGATCCAATTTACAGCGCCAGGTAATGTACGCTAAATCGGATGTGGGTAAATCTAAATCGGAGGTTTTAACACAAAGATTAACACAATTAAATGAGTTTGGGAAATATAATTTTTTAAATCAAAAATTTAATTCAAGTAATTGTATTGAAATTACTGGTAATCATTATTTTATTGTGGATTGCGTAGATCAGATAGAGGTGCGTTATTTAATGAATGATGTGTCGATATTGAAAAATATTCCTTTGGTTTATGGAGCTATTCATCGCTTTGAAGGGCAGGTTTCCGTTTTTAATTTTCAAGGAAGTGGATCCTACCGCTGTGCCTTCCCAAAGCCAATTACTCCAAAGAGTAGTACCAACTGCGAAGAGGCTGGGGTAATTGGAGTTTTACCAGGAATTATTGGTATGTACCAAGCCATGGAAGCATTGAAGTTAATTGCTGGAATAGGCGAAGTATTAACGAACCAGATTTTAATGGTAAATCTGCTAAAAAACGCGCATGTAAAAATGGGGTTTGTACGGAAACCGGAACAAATTGAAATGGCTCGTGAACGCTGGAATTCCAGTAAGGAAGAGGATACAGTAGACCTAGAATGGAATCAATTAGAAGCTTTTGTTAGGGAAAACACAAATACGGTTTTTATTGACTTGCAAGAAGATTTAGAACAAGAGCAAATTCACGGAGTTTCCGTGAAACACATTCCAGATTATGTGTTTATGGATGAAATTCAGCAAATTGATAAAAATCAAACGGTTGTAGTTTTCTGTAAACGAGGCGTAAAAAGCCGTTGGGCGTTGGAAGTAATGAAGAGTTTAGGATTTAAAAATAGATATCAATTATCCGGTGGAATGGCATCGGTTACGGAATAGCATATGGAAAAAACGAAAAAGATTAAAAACGTATTTAGAGAAGGAGCAATTTCCGCTGAAATGATAGGGAAGTCGATAGCTGCGCACCAAAGCAAAACCCAAATTGGAGCTCATGAAATTTTTCTAGGGCAAGTGAGAGCAGATGTAATTGAAGGCAAAACCGTTTCGGGCATTGAGTATTCGGCTCATTGTGATATGGCAAACCAAATTTTACATGACATTCGAGAAGCGGCTTTTGAAAAATTTGATCTAAGCTGCATGCACATCTATCATAGCGAAGGCTTGGTGAAAACCGGTGAGATTTGCTTGTTTGTATTTGTTTCTTCCGCACATCGTTTGCCTGCTAGAGAGGCATTGGCGTTTTTAGTAGAAGAAATTAAAAGCAAAGCACCCATTTTTGGAAAAGAAATCTTTGAAGATGAAACCCATCAATGGAAAGTGAATAACTAGATGAATTTTGAAATTACCATACAACCTGCTAATGAGCTGCAATACCTGCAAATATTGGTATTGGCAAAGTATATGGCTTTAGATTTATCTGAAGTACGTAGAGATCAGTTTGTGGTAGCATTGGAAGGTAAAAAAATCATTGGGTTTATTCGTATCAAAAACAATAAGGATTTAATAGAATTGGCCACTATGGGAGTGGTTAAAGGTTATAGAGGGCAAGGTATTGGTAGGTTGTTAATCAACTACTTTAAAGTAAAGTATGATAGCCTGCATCTTATCACTTGCATTCCTAAACATTTTGAAAAACAAGGCTTTGTTTCGGTGTCCGAAATTCCGGAATCGCTGCAGGGTAAGTACAATAACACCGCTCTATGGGCAGGATATGGAGATCCAGTAGTCTTGGTTTTCCAAAGAGATAATGAAGCATAATAATGGTAGATATTACACACAAAGTAAATACCCTGCGAACCGCAACAGCGCAAGCGGTTGTTAAGGTGAGCAAACCAGAAACGATAGAAGCATTAAACACGAACACCGTTCCGAAAGGAAATGTATTTGAAATGGCTAAAGCCGCGGGGTTGTTTGGAGTTAAGAATACGCCACTCATTTTACCCGATTGTCATCCGTTACCTATAGAGTATACGGGTGTGGAGTATGTTATTGATGGTTTGACTATTCAAATTAAAATGACCGTTAAAACCATTTACAAAACGGGAGTGGAAGTAGAAGCTATGCATGGGGCTAGTGTAATAGCGCTAACCATGTATGATATGCTTAAGCCAATTGACAAAGGGGTTGAAATTCATGATATCAAATTATTGGCTAAAAAAGGCGGTAAATCTGATTTTAAAGATCGTTTTAGAACGGATTTAACAGCTGCGGTTGTGGTGTGTTCAGATACCATTTCGGCCGGACAAAAGGAAGATAAAGCTGGGAAAGCCATTATTTCTAAATTGGAAGAAGCCTCAGTGGAAATCAAGGATTACACCGTTATTCCTGATGAAAAATCTGAAATTGCACAAAAGCTTGAAGATTACGTGGATGTGAATATGGATTTGGTCATTTATACCGGGGGTACCGGATTGAGTAAGAGAGATGTGACTCCCGAAGCATTGAAGCCCTTATTAGATGTAGAAATTCCAGGTATTGCCGAAGCCATAAGAAGTTACGGTCAAGAACGCATGCCGTTTGCCATGCTTTCTAGAAGTGTAGTGGGAATTAAAAATCAAACGTTGGTGTTTGCTTTACCGGGATCTACTCGTGGAGCGCAAGAATCTATGGATGCAGTATTCCCATTCGTTTTGCATTTATTTAGAATAATGAAAGGAGCACGACATGATAATTGATCAGCATCAACGAATTCATAGTTATTTGCGTGTCTCTTTGATTGAGCGATGCAATTTACGCTGTACCTATTGCATGCCGGAGGAAGGAATTCCTTTGTTGCCCAAATCGCATATTATGCGTAATGAGGAAATTGTGGCTATAGCTAAGGAGTATGTGGATTTAGGAGTGACTAAAATTCGATTAACGGGAGGCGAGCCTTTAATGCGTAGAGGTTTGGATAATATTCTCGAGGGTTTGCAAGATTTAAATGTTGATCTTGGAATTACCACCAACGCCATTTTATTAGATCAACATTGGGATTTATTAGAACGTACGGGCTGTACAAAAATTAATGTCAGTCTTGATTCTTTAATTCCTGAAAAAATGAACGCCCTTTCCCGAAGAAATAAGTTTGATATTATCATGGCAAACATATTGGGAACCATTAAACGTGGTTTTCAGGTTAAGATTAACGTGGTTTTGCTCAAAGGAACCAACGATGATGAAATTGTTGATTTTATTGAATGGGGGAAAGATTTACCCATAACCGTGCGATTCATTGAGTTTATGCCATTTAGCGGTAATAAATGGGATTGGAATGAGAATGGTATTTCATTAAAGGATGTATTGCAAAAAGCGGAATCGCATTTTGGCGCTGATAACATAGAGAGAGTTAAGGATGCGCCTAACGATGTTTCTAAAAATTATAGGGTAAAGGGTGCAAAAGGCAAGTTTGCGGTAATTAGTACCGTTTCTAATCCCTTTTGTGATACGTGTAATCGAATTCGTCTTACTGCAGATGGAAAAATGAAAAACTGTCTGTTCTCTAATTCCGAAACCGATATTTTAAGTGCATTCCGTGCAGGAGAAGACATAAAGAAAGTCATCACCGATGGTATTTGGCGTAAAAAAGCCGTTCGTGCGGGTATGGATGAATTTGAAGATTTTTCAGATCCTAGCCAAAATCAAGAAAATAGAAGTATGATCAGGATTGGTGGGTAGCTAAGCTAAATTTCGCCAGCCTCCTGCGTTAAACGATTCAATTCCTTTTTGCTGGAGTAAAGAATTCGCCATTCCACTTCTTCTTCCAGTAGCACAAACCAATAGAACAGGTTTTTTCTTTTTTTGAATAGATTTTACTTGACCCTGAATGGCTTCTAAAGGAATGCAAATGGAACCTTCCACGTTTCCAGATTGAAATTCTGCTTTCGAGCGTACGTCAATAACAATAGCCCCACGATTTTGAAAATCTGCAATCGTTTCTTTTCTATTTTTACCAAATCCTAAAAAGTCAAATAATCCCATTCGTTTAATTTTTTGACAAGAATAATGCAATATCCTAGGTGCTAATGTGCCAATTGTTACTGATGCAGTTTTTTTTAGTACTGGAAAACTACGTAATTGAGTATTTCGGGTAAAATCACTTATTAAATTGTCTGTGCGAAATCCTTAATTGCAAATTAGAATTCCAGTAAAAGAAGAGGACAAATGAGGATTGTATTTTACGCGAATAACAAGTTAGCTATACCTGTTTTTCAATATTTAGTAATGAATCGATGGGTAGCGGGGCTTTGTCTACCTGAAGCGGACTTCGAGTTGAAAAATCAGTTTCAACAAATTGCCCAATGGTCTCAAGTACCTGTACTGGAAGTCAATGCAGAGAACATCGATAAACTAAGTTCAGGTTGGTTAAAGTTAATACAACCCTCGTTAGGTATGGTTTTTACATTTCCATACAAAATTCCTCAATCACTAATAAAATCTGCGGAACAAGGTTTTTTCAATGTGCACTTTGGTAAACTACCAAAATATAGGGGAGCGGAACCTCTGTTTTGGAATATGGTAAATCAAGAAAAGGAAGTGTGTGTAACTATCCATAAAATGAGTCAGAAATTTGATTCTGGACCAATTGCCTATGAGGAGCCAGTTGCTATTGGAAAGAATGATTCTTATGGAGTGCTACAGAAAAAGCTAGCTCAAAGTTCAGTGATGATTGTATACAAATTCCTTACCAATGTTCAGATTGACAAATTGAATTTAGTAAATCAAAATGCAACAACACGAAGTCCGTTAGCCAAACCAAGTTATGCTGATGTACGCATCAATTGGGAGGAACAAACAGCGAAACAAATTGCCGTTTTATTGCGGGCGGTTAATCCATGGAATAAAGGAGCGATTACCTATTGCGATGGACAAATGGTGAGAATTCTTCTTGGGTCAGAGACTGAAATTCAAGAGCAAAATAGAAGGGGGGCTGGAAGTTTTTTTCTGGGTGAAGCGTTGAACAAATTGTATGTGGAAACCATTGAGGGCGCCCTATTTATTGAGGCAATTTATCTAGAAGATGGCTTCTTCAATGCATCTGAATTTTACCACCTCAGTATTCAAAAAAAGTTTAATACAGACATAGCAGAAACCGTTTAAATAACTCGAATTATGGTAAATCAAGAAGTGAAATATTCCCTAAAAGAAATTGTTGAAATCTTAATTTCAGATGATGCTGGGATGGATTTAAAGAAAAGTGTAATTGATCAGGTTTATGTGGCGTTTTTTGAGCAAGCCAGGATTGGAGATTTAGCTCAGAATGTGGCTGGTCATCAGGCGGTGTCTTTGAATTCAGGAAAGGCAATTGGGGTAATGCATGCGGCAGAATGCTTAAAAGATTATCATCGAACTATTCAGCTGTTGAAAGGACTTCACAAATCGGTTTTAAATACCATGGCTGAAAAGCCAAATAAAAAGGTGCATGTGTTTTATGCTGGCACTGGACCTTTTGCCCCATTTGTTCATTTCTTGGGGCAATTGTTTACAGCGGGCCAGATTTGTTTTACGCTTTTGGAGGTAAATCCAGAGTCGTTAAATTGTACTAAGGAGTTGATTAGTAATTTGCAAATGACGAGTTATGTCTCTGAGTTTCTTTTAGCGGATGCGACTACCTACGTCATTAAAAATCCGGAAAATGTAGATGTCCTTTTTAGTGAAACCTTAGATAGTATGTTGTTTCGCGAAGCTTATGTGCCTATTTTAATGAATTTAAAACCGCAGTTAGCGGCAGATGTTAAAATTATTCCTCAAAACGTAAAGCTGTCTATAATGGCCTTTAAAGAGATAGTGGATGGGGTGCAGAGAAAATATTTGGGATCCGTGTTTAATGTGTTTGAATTTCTGAAGGATCCATCCAAAATGATTGTAAAGGAAGAGTATGTTCAATGTGCCAAGATTCCAGTATCCAAGGATTACGAAGGTTACAAATTTGCAATTCAAACGGAAGTTCAAGTGTATAAAGATTGCTCTATAGAATTTGATCAATCTTCGATTACGCTATCATTTGTATTAGAAAAGAAGGTGCCTTTTGATTTTAATACCTTTAATTTTACGTATGATCTATACCCAAATTTGGAGTTAAAGTGCGATTTTGAGAATCAATAAAATTACCACGTTAGAATTACTTGAAGTTCTTAAACAGGTAATTTTACGCACATGATTTTCCATAAAAAAGTTGACCTTAGTAGCGTTAACGAGAGTCGAAATTTAGGGAGTGTGAGATGGAGTTAAGTTAACCAGCCTTTTTAATCAATTTTTTGAATACAGCACGTAATCCTAAAAGTAAGAATCTTCTTATTTGACCACCATTTTGATAGACTATATGAACGCCACTGCATATTACCGAGAATTAAAACGCTACAAGTATCAACTAAGTGAAGACTTCATGTATCTCACAAGTATCAAGGGGTTTGTTGTTGATTTAGATTTAATAAAACTCGATAGTGATGGTGCGCTTACAATTTTGAAATACTATGCCTGGGATGGAGCCAGTGGACCCACAATTGATAGTCCAGCCTCAATGCGAGCTTCTTTAGTACACGATGCGTTGTACCAATTAATGCGATTAGAAAAGGTCACTCAAGACAAAGTAATCGTTGCCGATAAGCTTTTTAGGAAAATGTTGTTAGACGATGGGATGGGAGCATTTAGAGCATGGTACTGGTATACGGGTCTTCGGTTAGCTAACGGGAGGGCGGCCCGTCCTGAACCTTATGCATCTTTTATAGTATTGCAAGCTCCGGAAGTGGAAGATTAATTAGAATAAATTATCTACCAAAAAAGAATTGAATTCCGTATTCTTGTAGGGTAGATGGGGTGTGTTCTAAGTAAAAGGAAGTTTTAAAAATGGAAGTACTTAAAAAATACGGTCCGTTATCCTTCTTAACCCTCGTTTCCTTAATGGTATTATCGCCAAGGCTTTTCATTGATTTGTGGAATGATGAGATTTACACGTTAAAGTTTTTTACCCTCCAGCCCTGGGATGTTACACTGTGGGATTACCACGTACCCAATAATCATGTGTTTTTTAATGTTTTAAATCATTTAGTGCTAAGTGTACTAGATGTTGATTCATTAAAGCAGTTGTTTTTAAATCCTTGGATAACAAGGTTGGTTCCATTTATTTCAGCTATAGGTACTGTATGGGTGTTATATAAGTTGGGGGAGCTTATTAAAGATAAATTATTAGGTTTTCTTTCAGGAATGGTATTGCTAACTACGTTGGCCTATGTGAATTTTGCCCTACAAGTTCGAGGGTATGGACTTAGTGTGTTTTTGTTGATTTCTAGCGTGTATTTAGGTTGTTATTATTTTAAGTACTCGAACCGTAAGTTACTCTTATTGATTAGTACGAATGTGGGATTACTGATTTGGACAATTCCCTCTAATCTGATTTTTATTTTGATAGCCATTGGATTATTGTTTTTTAATCTTTTTTTGAAAAAATGGAATAGGAAAGAGACGGGAGAAACGCTGTTCTCTTTGTTATGGACTTCCAAAGAAAGTAAATTAATTGCTTTCGTTTTATTGGGGGTATTATTTGGAATGATAATGTATGTACCCATTTGGAATGACGTGTTTAATAATGAATATGTAGACAGGTCTGATTATTACCTGGATTGGCAATTGTTTTATTATGTAAAACAAGTTTTTCGAGCCATGATTTCTCAGAGATGGCTGCTGGTGGTCGTTGCTATAGGCGGTTTTCTAGCGCTTAGTATTAAAACTAAAAAACTGGAATCAGGGTGGTTATTGTTGTTTCTATTTTGTGTCTTGCCACTTTGGTTTCCATATTTGAGTAAAACTGTTACTCCTGGACGTGTATTTATCGTTTTGAGCCCTTTTTATGCTTTGTTTTTTTCCGGGGGGATTTTTTTATTACTGGAACAGGTAAACATAAACTCTAAGGTAAAAGGAATTATTTGGTTTCTGTTTTCTATTTATTTATGCGTTTCATTTTATTTAATCCAGAAAAAGGCCCAAGTGCAAAATGTTGAAAGTATTAAATCAGGCGTCCGATTGCAAGATATTAATGAGCAATATTTTTCTTTTGCTTATAAACCAATGGAAATGGTGGGATTGTTAAAGTCTAAACTTAGTAAAACACCTTTATCTGTTTATGTATTGGGAGGAGAGCCTCATGGTATTACAAATTACTTGTCTGAATTCCATATTCCATTTCAGCGTTTTGAAGATAAAGCAGAGGCTGAAAATGTGTTGTTTAAAAATGAAGAATCCTTTTTTCTTGTTTCCAATAAATTGCCTGATTTAAAGGGTAAAATAGAAATGAAAACGGAACGATTGAATGAGTTGGTAAATTATCATAACGTATTTCATTGTCAAAAGTC
>CAJXPI010000070.1 GCA_913057875.1 uncultured Flavobacteriales bacterium | reverse complement strand
CGAGATGCTCAGGAGTCTCGTGGGCTCGGAGATGTGTATAAGAGACAGCAATAACTTTGTCTAAATCTTCGAGCGTTTCACTGTGAAGGTTGGTTAAATCAAACTTAGTTTTTCCGTATTTAAAGCGAACCCTTTTTCGAGGCTTGATGTATTGCGCAATTTCTTCGTTAAAGAAATGCTGAGTAATAAATTGGGATATCAAAAGTTTGCTGACTTTATTGTATCTATTACTGATACTTACCGGACCAATTAAATAACCGATGCCCTGTTGTGTTTTTGCATAGGCAAGTACACCTCTCCAAAGCAGAAATAGCGCTTTTCTCGAATTTTGGTATTCTGGCGTTACAAAAGATCTTCCCAACTCTAAACTTGCCGTAAGTAAAGGTTTTAATTCGGAGGATATTTTGAATAAGGAATTTATATATACACCAGATTTTCCATGCGTGGTCATTATTTGCTTCCCATTACCAATTCTATACGCACCCACTATTTTCAATTTTGCTTTATCCCTAATAAACAGATGTTTGTAGTGGAGGTCAAAATGATCAATATCAATAGACTTATTGGTCCCTTCACCCACTTCACGAAATGCTACTTCTCTAAGTCTTCCGATTTTACGAATAACGTTAGGAATGTATTTAACAGGTGCAAAGAAGCATTCAAATTCGCCATTGGTAAACAATTTATGGTTTGTTTGCTGTTGAATGATGTCCTGAATAATTAATTCAACTGGAGTTTCTGGGGCTATGGCTTCTTGATTAACGGTGGGTAGTTGATCTTGAAAAAAGTACTTGGGTTTGATATCCGTACCTAAAATGTACGTTTTAGCGCGTAAAAAACCTCTGTATTCATTTAACGATTCCAGTCGGTCTTGCCTTTTTACTGGAATGGGTTTACCTATTCGTACTTGAATAGAGCCTTGTTTACGTAATGCTTCTCTAGGAATTTGAAGGGTACGCAATTGCGGATGTATAAGACCCAAGCCATTAAATAACCAGCTATTCTGGCCATGAAAATAGATAGGGATAACCGGAACCCGAGATTTTCGGATGAGCTTAATGACTGATTTTTCCCATTCTTTGTCTCGTACTCCTTTTCCAAATCCTGCCCAAGATGAAACCTGTCCGGAAGGAAATATACCTAGCGGTTTGCCTTCGTTTAAATGAGTAAACATTTCTTTATTACCCTTTTGGTTTTTCGATTTGTTTTTTTGAAATAGAATCTACTTCTATGATCGAATCGGTTATGGGTTTTATTTCGATAAGAAGGTAATTTCCCATCACCTTAAAATAGGGCCTTACAGATCGAATAATGTCGAAAAGAATAATACCGTCAATAGTGCCAAATGGATGATTTGAAACGCTAATAAATGGTACTTCTTTCGGGATTTTTGAGAGAAGCTCTTCGTTAAAAAATTACTTGAAGGTTCAGGATTTCTTTTATTCGTTTGAGGAAAACGGTAGGGTCAGGGTGGTAACATTTATCATAAATCTCGTTGACTTTATTCAGTTGTAACAAATTCATGGTTGCATTTGCCAATAACTGATTTAGGATCCCAGATACCGCCTTTGGTTGATCCGTACTTATAATTTCCATTGAACAAAACTAGTTGGTTTACATTATCTTAAGGTTTTGAGAGCATGTGTTGGGCATTAATTGATTGTAAACAATTCCAGTTAGAAGTAAATACGAGTTCGCTAGAAGTCTTCATTTGACAAGCGGTTATTTGGGTATAAAATATTTTGTTTAATGAATATTGAAAAAGATTAAACATTTTGTAAATTTGTTGTCCAATACAAAGAATGATGGCCACAAAAACAATCGCAGCAAAAATGATGGATGCCTATACCAAACATATATTGGTAGAGGGTGAATCTCCAAAATCAGTTTACCAATTTACAGATAAGCATAAATGGAAGGAAAAGGATTTTTATGATAATTACGCTTCCTTTAAGGATTTGGAATCTCAGGTACTCGTGGCTTTTTTTGATCAGGCAATGAAAATGTTGGCCTCCGATAAAAGCTTTGATTCTTTTGATGCTCAAAACAAGTTGCTGAGTTTCTATTTTACCTATTTCGAGATTTTAACCGCTAATCGCAGCTTGGTATTTATTCTATTAAATGAAGGACAATTTTCATTGCAAAACTTTGAAATTCTTCAACCATTAAAAAAACGATTTAAAGAAATGATTGCCTCATTAGATATTCAGGGCATGGATGTTAAAAATGACAGTTTGGATAATCTTCAAAACGCAGGAATTACTGAAGGTTCTTGGGGGCAGTATTTGATGACCTTAAAGTTTTGGATGAACGACACTTCGAAGAATTTTGAGAAAACGGATGTGTTTATCGAAAAGTCACTTCGAGCTTCTTTTGAGCTTATGGAAATCCGACCACTACAAAGTGTGGTTGATTTTGGTAAGTTTTTGTTTAAAGAAACCCTTCAAAAATCTTAGGTATGGAAACGATAGATCATATTCCAATTTCTAAAATTCAACGTGCTTCTAAATTGGTGGCAACGGGTGCCAAAGTAGGTGTGAATTACGTGAAATACATTAAAGATAAAGTGGTAACTGATGAGGTAACGGCAAAACAGAACCTAGATGAAAATAATGCGTCAGATATTTATAATGGGCTAAAGAATTTAAAAGGCAGTGCGCTTAAAGTGGCTCAAATGTTAAGCATGGATAAAAGTGTGTTGCCACAAGCTTATGTAGAAAAGTTTAGTTTGTCTCAATTTTCAGTCCCTCCATTATCCCCTGCTTTAGTGACTAAAACGTTCAAAAATTATTTTGGAAAATCTCCGGGTGAGATTTTCGATTCATTTGATTCTTCAGCTCACCATGCTGCCAGTATAGGGCAAGTGCATCAAGCGTTTATTGATGGTAAGAAATTAGCGGTTAAAATTCAATATCCCGGAGTATCAGAAAGTATTCAGTCTGATTTAGCCATGGTGAAACCCATTGCCATGAGCATGTTTAATATCCCATCCAAGGGTAGCGAAAAATATTTTAAAGAAGTAGAAAATAAGTTGGTAGAAGAGACAGATTATGAGTTGGAGATTGCCAGCAGTATAGCCATTACTGAAGAGTGTAGGGAAATAGAGAACTTAATATTTCCAGAGTATTATGCGGGGTTATCTTCCAAAAGAATTATTACCATGGATTGGATGGATGGCAAACATCTTTCTGAATTTACTAAGGAAAATACGGATGATAAACTGGCTAACCAACTAGGTCAAACCTTGTGGGATTTTTACATGTTTCAAATTCACTATTTAAAGAAAGTACACGCAGATCCACATCCGGGTAATTTCTTAGTGTCTAAAAAAGGTGAGTTAGTGGCCTTGGATTTTGGATGTATGAAACATATTCCTGAAGCCTTTTATGCGCCCTATTTTGAATTGGCTAGTCCAGAAGTATTTGAAGATAAAAAGCAATTTCATGAGAAGTTACTGGAATTGGAAATGATAAAATCCACAGATTCCGAAAGCCAAGTAGAGATGTTTACGGAAATGTTTTATGAAATGTTATCATTGTTTACGCGTCCACTACGTCAAGACGAGTTTGATTTTTCAGATAGTAGTTTTTTTGAAGAAATAACCAAGTTAGGAGAGAAATTTGCCGGAAATAAGGAACTTTATAAAGCAGACGCTTCACGTGGATCGGAGCATTTCATTTACATGAACCGGACTTTTTTCGGGTTATATAATCTCATGTTTGACTTAAAGGCAGAAGGGGTGAAGATTAATAATTTCATAAAATACATGCACTAGGATGAAGAATTATGTAGTTATCGGTGGGTCTTCAGGAATTGGAGAGGCAGTAGTGACGCAATTAGCGAACGAAGGCAATAAGGTTTGGGCAACATTCTGCGCAAAAAACATATCAACGCTATCTACTCCAAATGTGAGTTACCATCATTTAAATGTGATGGAAGAAGATTTCGATTTGTCATGGTTGCCAGACGTAGTTGATGGATTTGTGTATGCGCCCGGAGCTATCAATTTACTGCCATTTGGAAGACTTAAGGTGGAAAAAGTAAATGCCGACTTTCACCTTCAAGTTCTAGGAGCGGTTCAGACCTTACAGTTGGCAATTCCTCATTTAAAAAGAGCAGAACAACCAAGTGTGGTTTTGTACAGTACGGTAGCGGTTCAAATGGGATTTAATTTTCATTCTCAAGTAGCCATTGCCAAGGGAGCAATAGAAGGACTTACTCGTTCTTTAGCGGCTGAGTTTGCACCTAAGATTAGAGTGAATGCTATTGCTCCAAGTATCACCAACACACCCTTAGCCAATAAATTTTTGAGTAGCCCTGAAAAAATGGAAGCAAATGCCAAACGACACCCAATGCAACGGGTAGGTGAAGCAAAAGACATTGCAGAAATGACCGTGTTTTTATTGAATAGTACCAGTAAATGGATGACCGGTCAAATTATTAACGTAGATGGTGGAATCACCCAAATTAAAACGTAAGTATGTTTTCCATATTCAAATCAAAAAAGAAAAAGCTTCAAGAGAAGCGTGACAGACTATTAAAACAAGCCTTTCAGTGGTCAAAAATTGATAGGTCTAAAAGTGATGAGTTCTATACTTTGGCAGACGCCATTGATAAAGAATTATCTCAAACATTCTAATATAAAGTTCCATTTTTAATGGCTATTTATAATCAGAGAAGTGTATTTGTAAGGATACACTTTTTTTATTGAGCAATAAAAAAGCCGCTTCAAACGAAGCGGCTTTTCAATTTTATATGGTTTGAGAATTACTCAGCTGCTGGAGCTTCAGTAGCTCTCATTTGGTCAATTTCTGCAGAAATTTCGATCTCTACTTCTTCACCCAAAACACCATCGTATCCAGTAATTCCGAATTCACTACGGTTAATTTTGAATTCACCTTCTAAAGAACTGATGAATAATCCTTCTTTAAATGGAGACTCTTGGTTTCCTAAATACTCAAAAGGAATTACCACATCTTTTGTAACTTCCTTGACGGTAAGTTTACCGTAAGCCATGTACTCATCGCCCTCTAAAAACACCTTGTCTGAAACAAAAGTAATTGTTGGGAAAGATTCAGTAGCAAAGAAATCATCACTTTTAAGGTGGTCGTCTCTATCTGTGTTTGAAGTGTTGATTGAGTTTACGTCAATCGTAATATTCATTTTGGCAGTATTAAAATCCGATCCGAAATCAATAGAACCAGAAACCCCATTCATCATACCTTTTGAAGTAGCTAGTATGTGACGAATTTCAAAATCAACATAGGTATGCGATTCGTCAATGGTCCAAACTCCTGTTAATTCAGAAAGGTCTTTTACAGCTGCTTTTTCCTCCATAATCATGGCTTCAACTTCAGAATCTACCATTGCTGCTTCACTATTAGTTAAACCTTCACCATGTGAAGCTTCTTCATGACTTCCGTCAGATAACATTGGCGCAATTACTAAACCAATTAAACAAGTCAATTTAATCAAGATGTTCATAGAAGGACCAGAAGTATCTTTAAATGGATCACCAACTGTATCACCAGTAACTGCTGCTTTATGCGCGTCAGAACCTTTGTAAGTCATTTCTCCATTAATCATTACTCCAGCTTCGAAAGATTTCTTAGCGTTATCCCATGCGCCACCAGCGTTGTTTTGGAAGATAGCCCAAAGCACACCTGATACTGTAACACCAGCCATATAACCACCTAACATTTCAGCAATAGCTGCTTTTTCCATTCCTGCTAAAAGAGGAATGATAGCAATAGCGATTGGGAAACCAATAGTTAATAAACCTGGTAACATCATTTCTTTCAAAGATGCCTCGGTAGAAATAGCCACACACTTATCGTATTCTGGTTTTCCAGTACCTTCCATAATTCCAGGAATCTCTTTGAACTGACGTCTAACTTCATACACCATTTCCATAGCGGCTTTACCTACCGCATTCATAGCTAAAGCCGAGAATACCACCGGTACCATACCACCAATAAATAGCATAGCTAGTACTGGAGCTTTAAAGATGTTAATTCCGTCAATTCCAGTGAAGGTTACGTAAGCGGCAAATAGCGCTAGAGATGTTAATGCTGCAGAAGCAATCGCAAATCCTTTTCCAGTAGCTGCAGTAGTGTTACCCACTGAATCTAAAATATCGGTACGTTCACGAACGATTGGTTCTTGCTCACTCATTTCTGCAATACCACCTGCGTTATCTGCAATTGGTCCGAAAGCATCAATGGCTAGTTGCATAGCTGTAGTTGCCATCATTGCCGAAGCTGCCATTGCTACTCCGTAGAATCCAGCTAAAGCGTAAGAAGCCCAAATAGCAGCAGCAAATAAAATTACCGATGGGAAAGTAGAAATCATTCCAGTAGCTAAACCTGCAATAATGTTGGTTCCTGCTCCCGTACTTGATTTTTCTACAATTTCTAAAATTGGTTTTTTACCTAATCCAGTATAGTACTCCGTAACTGAAGAAATCATTCCTCCAACAAATAGACCTACTAATGTAGCATAGAATACGTCCATTGAAGACACTTCAATTAACCCCTCACCAAAGAATACCATTTCCATAGTTTCTGGTAACATCCAAGTACATAATACATAAGATGAAATGGCTACCAAAGCGATAGAAAACCAGTTTCCTTTATTTAAGGCTCCCATTACTTGGTCTTCTTTAGCATCATTGCTGCTAATTCTTACCAGCATAGTCCCAATCATAGAAATTATAATTCCAAAACCAGCAATAGCCATTGGTAAAAGAACTGGACCAATTCCTCCAAACCCTTCAGAAACGATGTCGCCTCCCATGTCCTTAATGATATAGTTACCTAATACCATAGCGGCTAAAACGGTTGCGACATATGAACCAAATAAATCAGCACCCATACCCGCAACATCACCTACGTTATCACCAACGTTATCTGCAATAGTTGCAGGGTTACGCGGATCATCTTCTGGAATTCCAGCTTCTACTTTACCTACTAAATCAGCACCTACATCGGCAGCTTTGGTATAAATACCTCCACCTACACGAGCAAACAATGCAATAGACTCAGCTCCTAAAGAGAAACCAGCTAATGTTTCTAGTACGATGGTCATGTCACTTACAGAAGTCCATGCACCACCCATGAAAATATTATAAAATACAATGAAGAAAGCCGTAAGTCCTAATACTGCTAAACCAGCAACACCAAGTCCCATAACGGTACCACCTCCAAAAGAAACCGACAAAGCATCAGGTAAGCTAGTACGCGCGGCTTCGGTAGTTCTAACGTTTGTTTTAGTGGCAATTTTCATCCCCATGTTTCCAGCTAAAGCAGAAAATACAGCTCCGAAAATAAATGCAATAACAATCATCCAATGCGTGGTTTCAACAACTAAAGAAACACCAAATAGAGCAGCACTTACAACTACCACAAATATGGCAAGTAACTTATACTCTGCATTTAAGAATGCTAAAGCTCCCTCGTAGATATGGTCTGAAATTTCTTTCATTTTTCCATCTCCGGCATCTTGCTTTAGAACAGAAGTTCTTTTAATCATCATGTAGGCCAACCCTACTAGTGCCAGTACAATTGGCATGTAAATCATCATTGATTCCATATAGTATTTATTAGATTAATTATTTCAAAAAAAACGCCCCTCCATAAAAAATGAAGGGGCGCAAATATATTATTTTCAAATTAGTAGGAAAAATGCCCTACTCATTCCCAGATTCTTACAGTTCGTACATCGATGCTTTCACCGCTTTCACTACGTCTTCCACACCAGGAAGTGCTTCTGCGATTAACGGTTTTGCAAAGGCAAATGAGGTGTCAGATTGTGTCAATCTTCTTACCGGAGCATCTAAATAGTCAAATGCATTACTTTGAATTTGATAAGTGATTTCAGACGAGATGGAAGCATACGGCCAAGACTCTTCTAATAATACTGCTCTATTTGTTTTCTTAACGGATTCAACGATAGTATCTACATCTAACGGACGAATAGTACGGATATCAATCACTTCAACGTTAATTCCTTCTTTGGCTAACTCATCAGCAGCAGCTAAAGCTACTTTCATGATTTTACCAAAAGAGATTAAAGTACAATCTGTACCGGCACGTTTAATATCGGCTTTACCAATCGGAAGAACGTATTCTCCTTCTGGTACTTCACCTTTATCACCGTACATAGATTCACTTTCCATGAATACTACTGGATTTTCATCACGGATAGCCGCTTTCAAAAGTCCTTTCGCATCGTAAGGATTAGATGGAGTAATTACTTTCAATCCAGGAACCATAGAGTACAACGCCTCAAAACTTTGAGAGTGCGTAGCTCCTAATTGACCAGCAGTACCGTTTGGCCCTCTAAATACAATTGGGTTTCCAAATTGTCCACCAGACATTTGTAACATTTTAGCCGCACTGTTAATAATTTGATCGGCAGCTAAAATGGCAAAGTTCCATGTCATAAACTCAACAATTGGACGTAAACCATTCATGGCAGAACCAACTGCAATACCTGCAAAACCTAATTCGGCAATGGGGGTGTCAATCACGCGTTTTTCGCCAAACTCGTCTAACATTCCTTTACTTGCTTTATAAGCACCATTGTATTGAGCAACCTCCTCTCCTAGAAGATAGACGTTTTCGTCTCTTCTCATTTCTTCGGTCATTGCTTCTTGAATCGCTTCTCTAAATTGTATAACTCGCATATTCTGGTTTTAAATCTGGGCGGCAAAAATACATTGTTTCCCATTAAAATGAATGTTCGGTATTAAGAAAATTATTTACGGTGTTTGTAAAGGGGATTAGTTAAACGTGCCTCACAAAATCTCGACTACAGTGAAGAATGCGAACTATCCATATTTGGTTGGGTTTGATTCGGTAAAAAATAATATGTTCTTTATGCCGAATACTCTATATTCCTCTTTTTAACTCGTCTCGAATTATTCCTTGCAGAGGATTAAGTGTTAGATTTTTAAAGGTTTTATCAAATGAGGATACGTAAAAATTGGCCTGTTTAATTCCAAAATTTCGTTGGGTGTAGGCGTATATATTTCAAGCTCTCGTTTCGAACTTGCAGATAATTGAAAGGTTGGCTTATTACTTTTTTGCATATTTAGCCTCTTGCTCTTTTGCTATATCGGTAGCGGTAGAACTAGTGCCCGCATCATCCCACCCTAGGTCAATGGCTGCTTTTAATTCAGAAACCATTCTTTCCTCATAAGTGGCCACCATTCTTAAAGCATTTCTTACCACTTCCGATGCGTTTTGAAAGTCACCTGATTTTACTTTATCTCTAATGTATTTTTCTTGTTTTTCAGTGAAGCTGATATTCATGGTAGTTGTTATTTATGTCTGTATTTAGCAAATATAGCCATATACGGATTAATGCCATTCTAACGGATTAATAAATCTAGTGTCAATGGAAGTAGATTTTCTATTTTTAATGCTTCAATGCTAGAGAAAAGTCAAGTTTTAGTTCCGTACTGGAAATCTGTTTGGAATTAATTTTTCGGTTTACCCCTTGTTTTTGGTCATTTTAACTCAATTTTCATATACTATAAACCGTTCTGAATTCGTAATTTCGCCTGCCGAAATAAACGACTACTATTTGGTATGCTTGCATACGTTTTTCGCGCATTAATCATTAAGTTTGTCGTTCGAATAAAAAAAACACAAAATGAAAATATTAGTTGCAATAAGTAAAGCACCTGATACCACTTCTAAAATTAGCTTCACGGATGGTGATACTAAGTTTAACGAAGCGGGGGTGCAGTTCATTGTAAATCCTTACGATGAGTGGTATGCTTTGGTAAGAGCATTAGAATTAAAAGAAGCAAATGGAGGTAGCGTGACTACCATTACAGTAGGAAGTGCTGATGCAGACCCTATTATCCGTAAAGCTTTAGCTATTGGTGCAGATGATGCAGTTCGTGTAGATGCAGGTCCAACCGATGCTTATTTTGTAGCGACTCAAATTTCTGAATACGCAAAAGATAAGGGATACGATTTAGTAATGGTAGGTAAAGAAACTATCGACTATAACGGATCTCAAGTAGGCGGATTAGTTGCTGGAATGTTAGATTTACCTTACTTACCAAATATCTCAAAATTAGATGTAGCTGGAACAACGGCAACTGCTGAGAGAGAAATTCAAGGAGGAGAAGAAGTTTTAGAAGCACAATTACCATTGGTATTAAGCGCATCTAAAGGAATGTCTGAACAAAGAATTCCTAACATGCGTGGAATTATGGCAGCACGTTCTAAGAAATTAGAAGTAGTTCCTGCAGCAGCTGGAGAAGCTTTAACGGAAGTATTAGATTACTCTTTACCAGCTGCTAAATCGGCGGTGAAATTAATTGATCCAGAAAACGCGGCCGATCTTATTGAAATGTTACACTCAGAAGCTAAAGTTATATAATTATGTCAGTTTTAGTATTAGCCGGTACAGCCGATAATAAAGTATCGAAATCTGCTTTTGAAGCAGTTTCTTACGGGGCAAAACTTGCATCAGATGCAGGTACCGATTTTAATGTAATCGCTTTTGGTGGCGCTTCTTCTGACGACCTAAACGGTTTAGGTGCTTATGGAGCGAAAGCCATTTTAGTTGAGAAAAGCCTTAATAACACACAGCCGTTTCAAATGGCAAATGCTATTGTTGAAGTAGCAGGTCAGGTAGGCGCAACTATGATTGTTGTTTCTTACGATGAGACTGGAAAGGCGGTAGCTCCTATTGTTTCTGCTAAAATGAAAGCAGGATTAGTGGCAGGTGTAGTTGATTATGCTGACGTAAGCAACGGAGTAGTCGTTAAAAAATCTGTATTCTCAGGGAAAGCTTTTGCACGTGTTAAATTTAACAGTGATGTGGCTATTATTGGATTGACGCCAAACTCTGTAGGAGCCAAAGAAATGGCTGGATCTCCTGACGTAAAAGATGCCAACGTTTCTATGGGCGATGCACGTATTAGTTTAAAAGAAACCAAGAAAGAAGATTTAGGAGGTCAAGTTCCTCTTCCAGAAGCGGAATTAGTTGTTTCAGCAGGTCGTGGACTGAAAGGTCCAGAGAACTGGGGAATGATTGAAGAATTAGCAAATGAGTTGGGTGCAACTACCGCATGTTCTCGTCCGGTATCTGATTTAGATTGGAGACCTCACCATGAGCACGTAGGACAAACTGGTTTAGCTATTCGTCCTAATTTGTATATTGCAGTTGGTATTTCTGGAGCTATTCAACATTTAGCTGGAGTAAATGCCTCTAAAGTAATTGTGGTAATCAATACAGATCCAGAAGCGCCTTTCTTTAAGGCTGCTGATTACGGAATTGTAGGAGATGCTTTTGAAGTAGTTCCTAAATTGATTGAAGCAGTGAAAGCTTTTAAAGCAAATAACTAAAATTTAATACCTAGGTTGTGGCAATAAAAATTGAGCTTATTCTTCATGGGTTGGAGTACGGAAAGACTTCAGCTGGTGCGTATCTTTTACTTTTAAAAGAAAAAGAGGGTAGACGTAGAATGCCGATTGTTATTGGTGGTCCAGAGGCACAAGCCATTGCGGTTGTGTTAGAAAACATGAAGCCGCAAAGACCATTTACCCATGATACTTTTAAGAATGTACTGGATTCGTTTCATTTACGCTTAAAAGAAGTATTGGTTTACAACCTGGTGGATGGTATTTTTTATGCCAAAATAATTGTCACAGATGGAATAACGGAGCACGAGATTGATTCTCGTAGCTCCGATGCCATCGCGATGGCAGTACGTTACGATGCCCCAATCTTTGTTTACAATTTCATTTTAGACAAAGCGAGTATGCCCATTGAACCTATCGATGATGAATTTATCGAAGAGGAAGTGGTAGAAATCAGTTCGGAAAGTGATTTGTCAAAAATTTCTATGGAAGACTTGAATGAAAAACTCAACGCAGCCCTAGAAACCGAAGATTATGAATCGGCTTCAAAATTTCGAGATGAAATTAACCGCAGAGGTTAAGTCGTAATTGCTTCTCAATTCCAAATTTATTTTACCTTGCCCTTCTAAAGTTTCCTTTATGAAAACCATAATTTCTGCTATTCCAATATTTCTTTTTTCCATTGTAACTTTTGCACAAAAAGATAGTTTGACTGCCGACACCATTGAGATGAAGCGTAATGATACTTTAATCATCAAGCAAATGTTTCATACGGCATTAGAGAATGGTAAAAGTTACAAGGTGTTGGAGCATTTGTGTACCAAAATTGGGGGGAGATTAAGTGGTTCTGAAGAAGCTGCCCGCGCGGTGTCTTATATGAAGGAAGTAATGGAGTCTTATAAATTTGATACCGTTTACCTTCAACCTGTAATGGTTCCCCACTGGGTTCGTGGTGTAGATGAAGTGGCGTTTTTTAAAAGTGGTACGGAAGAAATTCCAGTGAACATATGTGCCCTTGGAGGGTCTTTGGGCACAAAAGGAAAACCTTTAACAGCAAGCGTTATTGAGGTTAAATCGGTAGAAGAATTAGAAGCCCTGAGCAATTCAGATGTTAGAGGGAAGATTGTGTTTTTTAATGGCCCTATGGATCCTAAGTACATTAGAACCTTTGGCGCGTATAGTCATTGTGGTGGACAGCGTTGGACTGGCCCCTGGATAGCTCAAGAAAAAGGAGCAGTGGGTGCCATTGTTCGTTCGTTAACGCATATTGAAGATAAATACCCACATACAGGTAGCATGGGGTCAAGACCAAATAACAACGGAATTCCATCTGCCGCCATAAGTACTTTTCATGCCAATCAGTTATCAAAAACGTTAGCTATCAATCCTAAAACAGAGTTTTCCTTTACCATGAACTGTGAAACTTTGCCTGACACTTTATCTTATAACGTGATTGGTGAAATCTGGGGTACAGAAAATCCGGAAGAAATTATTGTGGTTGGCGGACATTTAGATGCCTGGGATAATGGAGATGGAGCGCATGATGATGGAGCGGGAGTGGTGCAGTCGGTAGAGGCTTTACGTTTATTCAAAGCTTTGGATATTGCTCCGAAAAGAACCATTCGTGCCGTTTTGTTTATGAATGAAGAAAACGGATTGAAAGGCGGTAAAGCATTTGCGGATTCGGTAAAAAGTCAAAACCAAAATGTGATTGCGGCTATTGAAAGTGATGCGGGTGGATTTACACCACGTTATTTCGCGCTACAAACCCATGATGAAGAACGTATGCAAAAAGTAGCGCGTTGGTTACCTTTATTTAAGCCGTATAATATTTATGCATTTGAGCACGGTCATGGTGGTGCTGATATTGGACAACTAGATGAAGAGAAGACCTTATTAATAGGGTACCGTCCAGACTCCCAACGTTATTTTGATTACCATCATGCGGCTTCCGATACCTTTGATAAAATCAACCAAAGAGAATTGGAGTTAGGAGGGGCTAATATGGCAGCTTTGATTTATTTACTCAGCGAATATGGTTTATAGCTAGTTTTTTTCCTTTAAATGTTTAGGTTTTTCATATTCCTTGTTGTTTTGCTCCTTTTGTTAGGTTGTGAATCTAGAGTTTCTGATGTGAAGGCAGTTAAATGTAAGCAACATGAAACCAAAGATTACAATAAGGTCCAACAGGGCTGGTTTTATTTGGTCCAAAACGAGTATTGTGAAGTAGGGGTGTCTTTACGTTTAAACTCGAATTTTAGTTACTAATAAGAAAATTGTGAAGGGATTTCCAAGGGTAGATATTTGCTAGTAGCAGATTCTATTTTTTTATGGAAAACCCAATTTAGAAGCAACGACTCCTCCATGAGTATCAATTCTGATTCCATGACGGATTGCGGTTACCAAATTCAAGAGAATGGTGATTTATTATCTGTTTCGCAAATAATATCTAACGGGAAGGTTTTGAATAGTAGTAGTAGTAGTAGTAGTAGTAGTAGTAGTAGTAGTAGCTGTCTCTTATAC
>CAJXPI010000069.1 GCA_913057875.1 uncultured Flavobacteriales bacterium | reverse complement strand
CTCGTGGGCTCGGAGATGTGTATAAGAGACAGACCCTACACTTCGTTGTATCATTTAAATTTTGAAGGGAGCTCCACCATTTTTGAAAATGATGTAGAGGTCAATAAGGTGGGCATTAAAACCGATTTTTACATGTATAACCTGGGAGTACAACTGGGGTATCAATTTATTATTAAGGATAGATTGGCGATTGATTTGTTTTTGGTGGGCCCTTCATATACGCACTATAATTTCAACGCACGTTTTAATGCAGATGTGGCTTTGGACACGGATAGTGAATTTTATCAAGATTTTGAAAAGTTACTTTCCACAATCTTACCTGGTTCCGAAGTGATTCTAGATCAGGTAGACTTTAGTACAAGTGGAAGGGCGAAAGTGAATTATGTTGGTTACCGTTATGGTGTCCAAATTGGTTATAAATTTTAGCACAGTAAATCCCAATACACCGTCTGTTCCATCTTTATATTGTTTTGCTCATTAGTATTTATTGATATCGAATAATTATTAATTTTTGTTATTGAAATATTTTAAATTCTCTAGTAATTGTCATAGAAAAAACATCTTAAAATTGCTATTTTCGCAGGCGTTCGAAAGGACATGAATTACGATAAAAACAAGGAGATTTGCCAGATTATAATCGCTTATTAAATGGCATTTCTACAGGCAAAGGCTAAAAGAACTAGATTATGAATACTTACGCAGACTACATAAAAGAAATTGAAGAAAGAAAGGGGCAAGGATTACACCCTAAACCCATTGATGGAGCTGAATTAATTGCGGATATTATTTCGCAAATAAAAGATACTGCTAACCCTAACCGAGAAGATTCTCTTCAGTTTTTTATTTACAACACTTTACCAGGTACAACAGCGGCAGCTGGAGTGAAAGCGAAGTTTTTAAAAGAGATTATTTTAGGTGAATCGGAAGTAGCTGAAATTACTCCAACTTTTGCTTTTGAGTTATTATCTCATATGAAAGGAGGACCTTCTATTGAGGTTTTACTAGATATTGCTTTAGGAACCGATGCTACATTAGCTGATCAAGCTTCAACGGTATTAAAAACACAAGTATTCCTTTACGATGCAGATACAGAGCGTTTAAAAGTAGCGTATGAAGCTGGAAGTGCCATTGCAAAAGATATTTTAGAGAGTTATGCTAACGCAGAATTCTTTACGAAACTTCCAGAAGTGGAAGAAGAAATAGAAATTGTAACCTACATCGCTGGTGTGGGAGATATTTCAACAGATTTACTTTCTCCTGGTGGTGATGCGCACTCACGTTCAGATCGTGAATTACATGGACAATGTCTTTTTGAGCATAACAAAGACATGCAAAATGAATTGTTAGCTCTTAAGGAGCAACATCCAGATAAGCGTGTGATGTTAGTTGCTGAGAAAGGAACAATGGGTGTAGGTTCTTCTAGAATGTCAGGTGTAAATAACGTGGCGTTATGGACCGGTGTTCAAGCTAGCCCATATGTGCCGTTTATTAATATTGCTCCTGTAATTGCTGGAACGAATGGAATTTCACCTATTTTCTTGACTACCGTTGGTGTTACCGGAGGAATTGGTCTTGACTTAAAAAACTGGGTGAAACAAAAAGATGTGGATGGAAATACGATTGTGGATGAGGATGGCGAACCTGTTCTAAAACAAGAGTATTCTTTAGAAACAGGTACGGTTTTAACAATCAATACCAAAACCAAAAAACTGTACAATGGTACGCAAGAATTAAAAGATATTTCGGCTGCTTTCACTCCTCAAAAAATGGAGTTTATGAAAGCGGGAGGTTCATATGCTGTGGTTTTTGGTAAAAAACTGCAAACATTTGCGGCTAAAGCATTAGGAGTAGATGTTCCTCAAGTATACGCTTCTTCTAAAGAAATTACTGTGGAAGGTCAAGGTTTGACTGCAGTTGAAAAAATATTCAACAAGAATGCCGTAGGAAATACGCCAGGAAAAACGTTGCATGCCGGTTCTGATGTGCGAGTGGAAGTAAATATTGTAGGGTCTCAAGACACTACTGGACTAATGACTTCTCAAGAATTGGAAATGATGGCTGCTACGGTTATTTCTCCAATTGTAGATGCAGGTTACCAGTCGGGTTGTCATACCGCTTCTGTATGGGATGATAAATCTAAAGCAAATATTCCTAAACTGATGAAGTTTATGAATGACTTTGGGATGATTACTGCTCGTGATCCGGAACATGGATACCATGCAATGACTGATGTTATTCACAAAGTATTAAATGATCTTGCCGTAGATGATTGGGATGTAATTATTGGAGGTGATTCGCATACAAGAATGTCAAAAGGTGTGGCTTTCGGTGCCGATTCTGGAACTGTTGCTTTGGCTTTAGCTACTGGAGAGGCAACCATGCCAATTCCACAGTCTGTTAAAGTGACTTTTAAAGGGGACATGAGAAACTACATGGATTTCCGTGATGTTGTTCATGCTACCCAATTACAAATGTTGAAACAATTTTCTGGAGAAAATGTGTTCCAAGGTAGAATCATTGAGGTACACATTGGTACCTTAACTTCTGATCAAGCATTTACATTTACCGATTGGACCGCAGAAATGAAGGCGAAAGCATCTATCTGTATTTCGGAAGATGAAACCTTAATTGAATCATTAGAAATTGCAAGAGACCGTATTCAAATCATGATTGATAAGGGTATGGATAACGAAAAGCAAGTTCTTAAAGGATTAGTGGATAAAGCTAATAATAGAATTTCTGAGATTAAATCGGGTGATAAAACAGCATTAAAACCAGATGCAAATGCGGATTATTATGCGGAAGTTGTTGTTGACTTAGATGAAATTGCGGAACCCATGATTGCGGATCCAGATGTGAATAACGAGGATGTTTCTAAGCGTTACACGCATGATACCATTAGACCTTTATCTTTTTATGGAGGAACTAAAACAGTAGATCTTGGCTTTGTAGGATCTTGTATGGTTCACAAAGGAGATATGAAAATTTTGGCTCAAATGTTAAAGAACATTGAAGCACAAAATGGTAAAGTAGAATTCAAAGCACCTTTAGTGGTAGCGCCTCCAACATACAATATTGTGGATGAGCTAAAAGCAGAAGGTGATTGGGATGTTTTACGTAAATATTCTGGTTTTGAATTTAACGATGATGCTCCAAAAGGTGACGCACGAACTAAATACGAAAACTTATTATACCTAGAACGTCCAGGTTGTAACCTTTGTATGGGTAACCAGGAAAAAGCAGAGCCAGGTGATACGGTAATGGCAACATCTACCCGTTTATTTCAAGGTAGAGTTGTAAAGGATTCAAATGAGAAAAAAGGTGAGTCTTTATTGTCTTCTACTCCAGTTGTGGTTCTTTCAACTGTTTTAGGTAGAACTCCTACCATGGCCGAATATGAGGCTGCAGTAGATGGAATTGTATTAACAAGATTTACGCCTTCAAAAAGAAAACTTTTGAAGTTCTAAGAGCTAAACTAATTAAAAAAAAGCCCAAGTCGTAGACTTGGGCTTTTTTTTGATAAAGACTTTACATGATTGTGTTTCAAACACCGGGTTCTTTTTGTAAACTTGTGTGGTGTTAGAATTCGAAGAGGAAATATTAGAGTTACAGCCCGACTCCAAGGGGGATAACATTGCGGTTTTGATTAAGCTCAAATCCAATTCAAACACCCAAAAAGCGGTCATGTATATCCATGGTTATACCGATTACTTTTTTCAAGATCACCTCGCCAGTTGGTATGTTGAAAATGGATTTGATTTTTATGCCCTCGAATTGCGTAAATATGGTCGTTCTATAATGCCTCATCAGCGTCCTAATCATATTCGAAAGGTGGATGAGTATTATGAAGAAATTAGCAAATCTATTCACCTCATAAAAAATAGAGATGGGCATGATTTTTTGCTAATTAATGGGCATTCAACGGGTGGTTTAGTGGCATGCATGTATGCCAATTTTGGAAAACGCAAGCATGAAATTAATGCCTTGTTTTTGAATAGCCCTTTTTTAGAGTTTAATATCCCAGATTGGCAATTACGATTAATGCCTAGAATTGCTAAAATTGGTCACGTCTTTCCAGAGTGGATTGCCCCTTTAGGAGGTAAAGGAGTTTATACCCAGAGTATTCACAAAGATCATTGGGGGCGTTGGGACTTTAGCACCAAGTTAAAGCCAGTAAGTGGTTTTAGAATGTATTTTGGATGGTTTAGGGCTATTCATGAAGCGCAGAAAACCATTCAAACACAAAGCAATATTGATTGCCCCATTTTGGTTTTTCATAGCGACAAAACATCCTATAAGAAAAATCGTGATCCGGAAATATTTGAATCGGATGTCGTGTTAAATGTGAAGCACATTAAGCAATATTCGGCTACCTTGGGAAAAATAGTGACTCTAATGGAAATTCCTAAAGCTACCCATGATGTTTTCTTATCTAAAGATGAAGTGCAGAAAGTGGCCTTTGCGCATTTAAGAACATGGTTGAGCGCGGTCTTACAAGGAATTTAACAAATCAGCTTGTGTGCCTTTATTTTAGTTGGTAATTGTATTGGGATATATACTTCCATTTGCTATTTTGCACCCACTTTTAAAAGTTTTGACTTTTTTGGCAGATCTTTTGAAAAACAAACACGAAAGTTTAAGCAATCGGGTAGGAGTAACCGTTATTATTCCAATAAAAATTAACACTATGAAAATGGTCAAATTCGGAGGATTGTTAGCCGCAGTTCTAATTTCGTCTATCAGTTTTGGACAAAATAATATGGTTCCTAACGGAAGCTTTGAAGTATTAGAAAAAAAACCTAAATCTGGTTCAGGAGAAATTTCTTTAGCAACGCCTTGGATTTCCCCAAGTTTAGAAAATCAGGCAGATATTTACGCACCTGGTAATAAAAAAGGATTTGGTATTCCAACCAACGATAAAGGATATATGGATGTAGATTACGGAAATAATTATGCTGGATTTAGAGCGTATAGTTACCGTGAAAAACTTCCACGTACTTATATGCAGGTAAAATTGTCTAAAGCATTAATAGCCGGAAAAAAATACTGTGCAAAGTTTGATGTTGTGTTATCAAAAACATCGAAATATGCTTCCAATAATATTGGAATGAATATCGCGGTTAAGAAGCCAAAAGATGCGCAAATTTCTGGTTATTCTATTGAGCCCCAAATTGTGCAAGCAGCCAATAAGGTTTTTGATGATCGTCATGCATGGCAAACCATTTGTGGTGTATTTACGGCTACTGGATCTGAACGCTATGTAACTATTGGAAACTTCAAATCGCAATCTGATATGGTTACTAAAAAGGACTTTCTTAAGCAGAGAAAATTAACGGAATTTTCTCAAATGCAAGTAGAAGAAGCCTATTACTACATTGATAACGTTACTTTAATTAACTTGGATGAGGTAGATGTTTGTGCGTGTAACAGTAACGATGATGGTGGAAACCAAATGAAAGTGGTATACAGCACAAGTACTAGTGATGGTATGGATTTAGATGCAGCTACTCAAGTTACTCATAAGACGGTATATTTTAATAAAAACATTGTGACTCCAAGCTCAGCTGGAGCGATTAGAGAGTTGATTGATATCTTGAAAGAAAACCAAGATTTAAATATTGAAATCATTGGCCATATGGATAAAATGGAGCAAAAAGATAATATCAAAGATTTGTCGGTAGAGCGCGCTAAAGGAATTTATGATTACCTGGTAAAAAATGGAATTGCAGCTAATAGACTTTCTTATAAAGGAATGAAAGCAGATGACCCTGCGGATGCAAGTGGTACCACGGAATCTTTGGCAAAAAATAGAAGAGTTAACTTTCAGGTTAAATAATTCTAAATCATTTTAAGGAAAAGCGGCTTTCGAGCCGCTTTTTTTGTTTAAGGACATATTTTAAATAGCTTCGTAGGATGCAACAAAACAAAAAGAAAGACTCTAAATCGGCCCGGGCTTGGATGTTTTACGATTGGGCTAATTCAGTGTATTCTTTAGTTATTTCTACAGCTATTTTCCCTATTTACTACGCCAGTGTCACCACTACAGATTCAAGTGATCAGGTCAGTTTCTTTGGATGGGAAGTTACCAATACGGTTTTGTATTCCTACGCTTTATCATTTTCATTTTTAATCGTGGTTTTGTTGTCTCCTGTACTTTCTAGTATTGCAGATTTATCTTCTAGAAAGAAAGCTTTTCTAAAGCAATTTTGTTACATGGGAGCAGGAGCCACTGCCTTGCTGTTCTTTTTTGATGGTGTAGATACCCTATGGATAGGGATTCTGGGTACCATTGTAGCAAGTGTTGGTTTCTGGGGAAGTCAGGTATTCTATAATGCATTTTTGCCAGAAATTGTACCTAAAAAAGATCAAGACCGAGTATCTGGAAAAGGTTTTGCCTTAGGGTATCTAGGTAGTTCAATTTTAATGATTCTGACCCTTGCCTTTATCCAATTTCATGATGTTTTTGGAATAGCAAATTCAGGTATGGCTACCCGAATTAGCTTTGTGATTGTGGCTATTTGGTGGGCAGGTTTTGCCCAAATTACTTTTAATGGTTTGCCTGAATCAGGGGAGCGAGTAAAAATAAAATCACACCATATTTGGGATGGGTACAAGCAACTAAAAGTGACTTGGGACAAATTTCAACACATGACCGGAATCAAGACCTTTTTGGTCGGGTTCTTTTTATTGAGTACCGGAGTACAAACCATTATATTATTAGCTACCCCTTTTGGTACAAAGGTTCTAGGAATGGGCGAAGTTCAAATGATTTCAACGATTCTTATTATTCAATTTTTGGCTATTGCTGGTGCACAAATATTCTCAAGATTATCTGGTAAAATTGGAAATATTAGGGCCATAATTGTTTCCCTTATTATTTGGACTACCATCACTATTATTGGGTGGAGTTTACAAGCGGATGATCCATTGGTGGAGTACAAGTTCTATTTCATGGGCGGACTGGTTGGATTAGTGATGGGAGGAGTGCAGTCCTTGGCACGTTCTACCTATTCTAAAATGCTTCCTGTAGAAGGAGAACACGCCACCTTTTTTAGTTTTTACGATGTTACCGAAAAAGTGGCTATTGTTATTGGAACTTTCTTTTTCGGGTTCATTGAAGAGCTTTCAGGCGATATGCATAATTCCGTATTGTTCTTGGCGGTTTTCTTCTTAGCATCCACTTTAGTAATGACCCGTGTAAAGTACAATTTCAAGAACGTCTAAAAGACAATCTTTTTATTTCCAGTTGGTAGGTAAAATGTAAATTTGTGGTCTCAATATACAGGTATGACACAATACGATATTACCATCATTGGAGGTGGAATTGTTGGAGCCGCATCGGCCTATAAAATTCAAAAAAAACATCCTAACCTAAAAATTCTTTTAGTTGAAAAAGAAAATAGGTTATCGGCACATCAAACGGGGCATAACTCAGGAGTGATTCACTCTGGGTTGTACTATACTCCTGGGAGTAAAAAAGCGGTAAACTGTATGAAAGGTCGCGAGGAAATTGTGGCCTTTGCCAAGGAACATGGCATTGAGCATGATGTGTGTGGTAAAGTAGTGGTGGCTACCGATGAAGCAGAAATTCCGTACATGGAAAAAATAATGGAAACTGGTAAAATCAATGGATTAACTGGACTGAAATTATTAACGGGAGAAGAAGTAAAAGAGATTGAACCAGAGGTAGAATCAATTGGAGGAATCTGGGTACCTCAAACGGGTATCATTGATTACGTTGGTGCTACTGTAAAAATGGGGGAATTGGTTACTCAAATCAATCCTGAAAGTAAAATTTTACTAGGCGAAAAAGCTTTAGAATTCATTAAAGGTGATGGCGTAAGTACGCTAGTAACCGATAAGGGGGAATACAAAACACGTAAGTTTATTTTCTGTGCCGGACTGCAAGCCGATCGAATGGCACGTAAGGATGGTATTGATTTAAAAGAACGTGTAGTTGGTTTTAGAGGCGATTATTATATGCTAACGGATGAAGCTAAGCATAAAGTGAAAAACCTAATCTATCCAGTACCTAACCCTGCATTTCCGTTTTTAGGCGTTCATTTTACTAGAATGCATAACGGAGATATTGAATGTGGTCCAACCGCGGTTTTCACATTTAAAAGAGAGGGCTATAGCCGTACCGATTTTAGTTTGCGAGATACCGTGGAAGCTTTGGGGTACGCGGGTACTTGGAAGATGTTCTTCAAAAACATGAAGTTTGGTATTGACGAACAACGTAGAGCCTTCTCCAAACGCTTATTCTTAAAAACCTTGCAACGTATTATTCCATCTTTAACTATGGATGATTTGAAACCAGGTGGGTCAGGAGTAAGAGCATTGTTGTTACGTCAAGATGGTGATACGAAAGATGACTTTAGAATTATTACCAACGAACACGCTATTCACGTTTTAAATGCGCCATCTCCGGCAGCAACGGCTTGTTTAGCCATTGGTGATGATATCCTAGAAATGGCAGAAACGCATTTCGATTTTCTGAAAAAATAAGTCCATGTCGCAGCCTTTGGTAAGTATTATTTGCCCGTTTCGTAATACGGAAAAGTATTTACCAGAGATGTTAAAATCGGTTCTTGCGCAATCTTATTCTAATTGGGAATTGAGCATTGTAAATGATCATTCTACCGATTCCAGTACGGAAGTGGTTGACCAATATGCTCAAAAGGATTCTCGTGTTAAACTTTTTTCCAATACTGGAAAAGGAATCATTGACGCCCTAAAAACAGGTTACAGCCATTGCTCGGGTGAGTTTATTACTCGTATGGATTCTGATGATATTATGAACTCAGATAAGCTAGAGGTCATGATAAGACAATTACAAGAACATGGTACTGGACACGTAGCACTTGGTCAGGTAAAATATTTTTGTGAGGGTGAAATAGGAGAGGGGTTTAAGAATTATGAATTGTGGTTGAACTCGCTTACTTCAACAGGAACAAATTATCAGGATTTATATAAGGAGTGTGTAATACCTTCTCCGTGTTGGATGGTTCACCGATCAGATTTTGAAGAATGCGGTGGTTTTAATGCAGAGACTTACCCGGAAGATTACGATCTGGTATTTCGCTTTTTTGAAAACCAACTAAAGTGTATTCCATCTCAAAATGTATTGCATCATTGGCGTGATTATTCTTCAAGGGCTTCACGTACCGATTCTAATTACGCAGATAACACGTTTGTTGATTTAAAGCTAAAGTACTTTCTGAAATTACATAAAGACGTCACTAAACCTTTGGTGATTTGGGGCGCAGGAGCAAAAGGTAAAAGAATTGCCAAAGAGCTTATTGCACAGAATATTCCTTTTCACTGGGTGTGTGATAATCCTAAAAAGATTGGAAAAGATATTTACGGCCAAAAAATGTTAGCCTTTAGTGTGATAGATGAATTTATTGACGCACAAAATATTATTACGGTGGCCAATAAAAAAGCGCAACAAGAAATTCGTGAATTTTACGTGAAAAGGGAAAAGAAGTCTATGGTAGATTATTTCTTTTTTTGCTAGGAAAAAGCTTATTCAATGATCTTGTAATCTTCGATTACTTGTTCCCATTCAAAAATAAATCCTTCCATTACTTCATTTAAACGCTTCAAGAAAACTGGATTAGGCGCGTCCATGTTTTTGAAGTACTCATCTTGAAATTGACCTAAGTCGTATTTATGAAAAACGGCCTTAGACATCGCGTAAACGGTATTCTTAGAAGGGTGATTTAACTTAGAAAATAAGCTATCGTATTTCTTAACTTCTTCCTTAAATAAATCAATGGGCACATCTAACATTCGCGCAAACCTTCGGTTAGCATCATCTAACAAACGAATGTCTTGATAATCGTTAAAAAAACGTGGGATAAATCTCAAGTTCCCTGTTATTACAATCCATAAAAATGGGTCCGAATTTTCGGAATCTACGGTGGGCTTGTATTTGAACTCTGGATCCGCACAAATAATTTCGGCCACGTCAGGAAAAGCTTCATCTACCATTTTTACGGTAGAGAATACAAAGTATTCTACAAGCTTATCTTCTGTAATCTTCTTTTTGAAAAATATGCCGAACATTAATTTTCGTTGCTTTTGGGGAGAATATGAAATAGTACTCTTACAAACTTATTGGTTGACCTAGCTGAGTTATGAACAGGTTGAAAAACTTTGTTAACATCTTTATTAACAATTTGGTAATGCTGTGGATTACCCAATAATATTCGGTGAATCAGTTCTTTGACCGGTATTGGGATAGCATTTTACGGGTCTCTTTTTGGAATTTTTTTCTAAAAAAACCACTCCATCCAATAAGGAAACCAGCGGTACCAAGGGCTTGTTGGCTCCAGTGCCACAAATTAAAATTGTCATTATGGGTTGAAATAAGCTCATTTTCAAAGGTAAATGTAGCATCAATCTTATTATGTACGCGCCTTCCCGAACGAGAAAAAGTATAGTTGGCCTCCCAATGTGCTTTCACATATTCTTCGGTTTCTTCTAATATTTCAAAGGTTACTTTTAGGTCTTTTGCATTGCCACAAAGCATGCGCCACATGTCTTTAGCTTCTTCTCCATTAAGTGTACCAAAAGCAGGATCTTGAAACGTTACATCATCTGCATAACATTGCGCCATTAACTCGGCATCTCTGTGCTGAAAGGCGGTATAGAATTCAGTAACAACTTGCGACTTGGTTTTCATAAAAAGAATTTTAGAAGGCTAAGTTAGTGGAAATAGCTAATAAAAAGCCCCAACTCTAAAATTAGAATTGGGGCTTCCCATAAATTATTGGAATCCTATTAGAAATCCAAGGTTAGGCCCATCATCCAGTTAATACCTGCTTGTGGGAAATAACCCACCATTTGTTTTCTACCTGGAGTACCATCTACATCATTTACATAGATGTCACCTGCTGACCAATTTTGAGCATCTTGGAAAGTATATGACCATGCATTGTTTACGTATAAGGTGTTAAATGCATTTCTTAGGGTAAAGTTGAAACTCAATTTGTTTAATTTAATGTTTGAAACCACATAGGTTAAACGAATATCATTTGTAAAGTAGGCGTCTAACTTACGGCTATCAGCCATGGTGTTATCAATGTACTGTTCGCCTACATACTTAGAAATTAATGCTAACCCAATTTCATCTGTTTCTGTAAGTAGAGGTCTTTTGTACGAAATAATACTTCCAGCGATTACGCTAGGGGAGAAAGAGATGTCTGTATTTTCTAATTCATTTGCAATTTGATCACCCGTCTCCCAGTTATCAATTAGCTGGGTGTATTTAGCGATTTTGTTTTGACTAAATGTTCCGTTAACGCTCCAAGTTAAATGTTTGGTAAAACGATAGCCTAATTCTACTTCTAATCCAGCACGGTAACTGTTTTCAACGTTTTCTCTCACTGCATCACCTACATCATTAATAGCACCGGTAAGCACTAGTTGATCTGTATAGTTCATGTAGTACGCATTTACGTTTCCAATAAACTTGTTCTTACCCATTTTATAGCCTAATTCAAAGTCGCTCATTTGCTCATGCTTTGGAGTTACACCTGGTTTTGCGTCAATGTAATCACCTCTACTTGGTTCGTGACTTGCCATTGCAAATGATGCGTATACTCTTGATTCGTTATCAAAATCGTAAGTAATACCCGCTTTAGGATTTACGAAATCTAGTTGATCATCTACTAATAAAGTTCTTTGGTCGTTATCTACACCACTAACTTTGTATGAAATGCTTCTAAATTGAACATCTACATACACTTGAATAGGATCATTAACTTGGTAAAAAGCTTTCCCATATACGTTCATATCCGTTTTTGTACCGATGTTATCGTAATAGTGTTGATCTTTTTGAGAGTTTGAAGCGTATTGTGCCCAAGTAATTTCTCCAAAGTGTTTTCCTTCGTATTCGTTATACCCACCACCTAAAATTACATCTAGGTCGTTTTTAGTATAATTCAAGTTAAATACTCCTCCGGTAAAAGTGTTATCTAACCAACGTCTTCTAATTAGGTTAGTACTGGTGATGGTATCACCGCCAATAATTACATTTTCTAAACCATAATCCGCAAAGTCTTGCTCGCTTCCTTGGTTATATTCGGTTCCTTTATACTCTTCAAAGAATCCTTTTCCAATTACATGAAAACCAGAAACGGTTGCTTTCCAATTATCGTTTATTGCATAGTTTAAATGCAACTGGTAGTGTGTTTGCGAGTAATCATCTACTTGATCTTTGTAATCGTAGATGTTAAACTTTCTAGACTCAGAACCACCTAGTGAATCAAATGGCACTCCGTTCCAAGCTTGGTACGTTCTTTCGTTACCTCCAAAGGTGATAAACTTAGCTGAGAATTTTTTACCGTAATAACCTGCCTTGGCATAATAAGATTGTAAATCAGAAGTAGCTCTGTCAATGTAACCGTCACTTTCAATCATTGATAAACGACCGTCAAAAGCGAATCCATTTTCTGTTAATCCAGTACCAAAAGAAAGAGAGTTTTTCAACGTACCGAAAGAACCTAAACCTAAAGAATATTTTCCGTAAGCTTTCTCTTGCAATTCGGTAGTATTAATGTTTACAGATCCTCCAAAAGCTGCAGCGCCATTGGTAGATGTTCCAATACCTCTTTGTACTTGGATGTCATCTACAGAAGAAGTGAAATCAGGTAAATTCACAAAATAGGTACCTTGAGATTCAGGGTCATTTAATGGAACTCCGTTAATAGTAACGTTTACTCGAGTTGCATCACTACCTCTTACTCGCATTCCAGTATAACCCACACCATTACCCGCATCACTGGTAGAAACTACCGAAGTAGCTTGCTCTAAAATGATAGGTAAATCAAGACCGGTATTATTGGTAGCTAAATACATGCTATCAAAGTTTTGTACGGCCATTGGCGTTTTTTCGTTAGATCTGTTGGCCAAAACCACGAAATCCTTTGCCATAACCACACCTTCTTCTAGGGTAAGTTTTAAATCAGCCACATCGCCAGTAAGGGTCAAATTGTGTTCTAGGCTTTTAAAACCAATAAAAGTAACTTCCAATGTCACTTCTCCAGCAGTTACGCTTTTAATAGTGAAATTACCGTTGGCATTAGTAATGGCACCGGTGTAGGTGTCTTTAATCATAACCGTTGCTCCGGCTAGTGGATTGGAGTTGGCATCGGAAACCGAGCCTGAAATAGAGTGCATGGTGGTTTGAGCCCATGCAGCCGTTTGTAAGACTACCGCAAACAATAGCGGTAAAAATTTAATAAATGAAATACGCATTTCTAATAATTTAGAATGATTAATAAAAAAATATACGTATTCGGAAATATGAGATGAAAAACATTTACCTACGCCAGCATTACCTGGATCAGGTATATCCCCACAATGGGAACGGGTGTAATCTCAGCCTAAAAGGCACCCCGAATAATGGCCGCAAATGTAGACCGTTTTTTTTATTGAGTTAAGGTTTTTTAAGAAAAATGTGAATCGCTTAAAAACTAGGCATTTCGTTCACGAACAATTTTACGTACGCGCTCCAAGTCATCAATGGTATCTACCGGAATACTATCGTATTGCGTTACGGCCAATTTGATATTTCCTCCATTTTCAATCCAACGGTTTTGCTCTAAACTTTCTGTAAGTTCTAGGTTGGTTTGAGGTAATTCAGCAAAAGTCTTTAGCGCCCCAGCCGTATATCCGTATAATCCAAGATGTTTGTGGTAAGTGTTGTTATCTAACCATTTGGTTTTATGCATTCCATGAATGTGCGGAATTACTTCTCTACTAAAATACAAGGCAAATTGGTCCTTATTAAAAACCACAAATACTTCGCTTTCATTAAAAAGGTCATCCATTCTAATTACCGGAGTAATAAGGGTAGCCATTTCTGTACGGGAATCCTCAAAACACGCCATCAACTCACCTAATTGAGCAGGGACCAACAGCGGTTCATCTCCTTGAACGTTGATAACTACATCAAACTTTTTATCAGAACTCGCATTTACTTTTTCAAATGCCTCTAAGCATCGGTTGGTTCCGGTGGTATGGGTACTGGAAGTCATCACCACTTTGCCTCCAAATGCTAAAACCGCTTCTTCAATTCTTGAATCATCGGTAGCTACGTAAACATCATCCTGTCTCTTATACACATCTCCGAGCCCACGAGACTCCTGAGCATCTCG
>CAJXPI010000068.1 GCA_913057875.1 uncultured Flavobacteriales bacterium | reverse complement strand
GTAGATCGTCGGCAGCGTCAGATGTGTATAAGAGACAGACCTGGCTGATTCAGTGATAAAAATCAGGCAGTTTGTTATTTTGAATACGGTTGTTCGCTTATTGGGCTCGGCATATCTTCCGGTGAAAAAAGTGGATATCGGACCAATGACTTCATTGCTGAGTTATAATACGGTTGAGGGTATTCGGGTCCGCACGGGATTTAGAACCAATTTAAAGTTTAGCAAACAATGGCGTTTTTCTGGGTATGCAGCCTACGGTATAACTGATGAGAAGTTCAAGTATAGAGGAGAGGTAGAGTATTTCTTTGATAAAAACCCGTTTAGACGATTATCTGTTAGTTACACTGACAATGTTTTTATGCCTGGCTTTGCGCTGAAAAATATCCCTCAAGACCATTATATATTTTCATTTGGACCACCTAATACAAATATGTTCTACGAAAAGAAGTTTAATGTAACTTATCAGCACGAATGGTTTAATGGATTAATGAACACGTTTTCAACTGATATTAGAGAGTTGCGAGCTAATAGGTTTAATACCATGGAGCATGTGGTTACCGGTGAGGTGGAGGACGTTTTAATTGATAACTCCTTTACTATAGGTACGCGTTTTTCCATAAATGAACGGTTTTTACAAGGGGAATACATGCGAAAACCAATTAAAACTACAGCTCCAGTATTTACATTAAATTACACTTTTTCAAGTAAAGCATTGGGTAGTGATTATACCTATAACCGCTTCAATTTTAAAATGGAAAAACGCTTCATGCCAGGTATTTTTGGATTTACAGATATTGAATTAGAGTTTGATAAAGTCTTTGGAAAAGTAGCCTACCCTCTTTTGGCTATTCATAAAGGAAATGGAACTATCACGTATGATAAAAGTGTGTACAATATGATGCGTTTCATGGAGTTTGCCAGTGATCAAAGTGTAGGGTTGTTTTTAGAGCATCATTTTAATGGATTATTGTTTAGCTTTATTCCGGGTTTGAATAGAACCAAAATTAGAACTGTAGTTACTGGTCGGGTTTTGATGGGTGAGGTTTCCGAATTGAATAGAAACGATAGCGACCCAGAATTAATTCAAAATCCGGAACAAGCATTGGAGGCGTTAGATAATGGAGCTTACTATGAAGCGGGGATTGGAGTTGAAAATATTGTTAATATTTTCCGTGTAGATTTAATACAACGATTTTCTTATTTAGATTCGCCAACTCAAAAACCAAAATCGTTAATGGGAGTTGATGGTTTAGGCCTTTTCATTTCATTTAAACTGAAATTTTAGTATGAAATTATTCGCAGATAACATTGTAAAGAAATACAAAAGCAGAACCGTTGTAAAAGGGGTGTCTGTTGAGGTCTCTCAGGGTGAAATTGTTGGTTTACTAGGACCAAATGGAGCGGGTAAAACTACTTCATTTTACATGATGGTAGGTTTAATTAAGCCTAATGGGGGTAAGGTGTACTTGGACTCTAAAGAAATTACTAAAATGCCCATGTATCAAAGAGCGCAATTGGGTATTGGATATCTTCCGCAAGAAGCTTCGGTATTCAGAAAATTGAGTATTGAAGATAACATCATGTCTATTTTAGAGATGACTAAGTTGTCTAAGGTCGAGCAAAAAGCGAAACTAGAGGAACTTATCGAAGAGTTTAGTTTAGGACACGTTCGTAAAAATAGGGGTGATTTGTTATCGGGTGGTGAACGTAGAAGATGCGAAATTGCACGTGCTTTGGCGGTTGACCCAAAGTTTATTTTATTAGATGAGCCATTTGCGGGAGTAGATCCTATTGCAGTGGAAGATATTCAGGCGATCGTTCACAAATTGAAATATAGAAATATTGGTATCTTAATTACGGATCACAACGTACAAGAAACTTTGTCTATTACGGATAGAGCTTATTTGTTGTTTGAAGGGAGTATTCTTAAAGCTGGTACGGCTGAAGAATTAGCGGCAGATGAACAAGTAAGACGCGTTTATCTTGGTCAAAATTTTGAGTTAAGACGAAAGAAATTTGATAAGGATAAAAAGTTGGAGAAAAACGTTTCTTTAGATGATATTTAAAGAAACGAACGGATAAAAGAAAAGCCCTTCAGAAGAGATTCTGAAGGGCTTTTCTATGCAATAGAAATTTTTATTTCTTTGGGGTTAATTCTACATATGGAATTAAACATTCTTCTAGCGAAATACCTCCATGTTGGAACGTGTCTCGGTAATAGCCTACATAGTAATTATAGTTGTTTGGGTAAGCAAAGAACATATCTTCTTTAGCGAAAACAAACGTAGAGGATACGTTCAGTTTTGGTAATCCTGCATCATGTGGATTTTGAATAGCTAGAACATCCTTTTGGTTGTACTGTAATGATTTTCCTACTTTGTAACGTAAGTTGGTATTGGTGTTTTTATCTCCTTGCACTTTGGTAGGTTCTCCTACTTTAATACTTCCGTGGTCTGTAGTAACAACTACCTTGCAGCCCTTGTCAGCCATTACTTTCATCATTTCAAATAAGGCTGAATGTTCAAACCAACTTTTTGCAATAGAACGGTAGGCAGCCTCATCGTCAGCCAACTCTCTAATCACCTCCATTTCTGTTCTCGCATGCGAAAGCATATCCACAAAATTGTAGACTATTACATTCAAATCATTACTCATAAATGAGGACAGATTTTGAAGTAATTTTTTACCCGCAGCCAAGTTGGTAATTTTATTATAGCTGAATTTCACATGTTTCCCCTCTCTTTTTAGATTTCCTTCCAGAAAGTCTTTTTCATGCATGTTTTTTCCACCTTCATCGATTTCATTTAACCAAAGCTTTGGATAGCTACGCTCAATATCAGAAGGCATCATACCTGCAAACATGGCATTACGCGCATATTGAGTTGCGGTGGGTAAAATTCCGTAATAGGCCTCTTCCGTATCAATTCTATAAAATTGTTCAATTAGCGGACGGATGGCTTTCCAGTGATCATAACGTAGATTATCAATTACCACTAAAAACACGGGGTCTTTAGAATCTATTTGAGGAAAAACACGTTCAGCTAATAGTCGGTGACTCATTAGCGGAGCTTCTTCCTCGTCATTGATCCAGTCTACATAGTTCTTTTCTACATGTTTAGAAAATTGTGCGTTGGCTTCTGATTTCTGCATGGAAAAAACTTCTTTCATGCTATCATCTCCCGATTTTTCTAACTCCATTTCCCAATACACCATGTCTTTGTATAGGTCTACCCATTCATCGTTATCTAAACGATCTCCCAAGCGCATCCCAATATTTCGGAATTCTTGCTGGTAGTTGGAGGTGGTTTTTTCACTTACCAGTTTTTGCGTATCCAAGTTTTTCTTAATGGATAATAAGATTTGGCTTGGGTTAACCGGCTTAATCAAATAATCAGAAATTTGCCCTCCAATAGCACTTTCCATGATTTCTTCCTCTTCACTTTTAGTGATCATGATAATAGGAAGAGTAGCGTTTTTAGATTTGATACGCTGCAAGGTTTCTAATCCAGTAAGGCCGGGCATGTTTTCATCTAGAAAAACAATATCCACATGTTCTTCTTCTTCTAAAATTTCTAGAGCGTCATCGCCACTTTTGGCTTCTAAAACTTCATAGCCTTTTTCTTTTAAGAAGAAAATGTGAGGTTTCAATAAATCTATTTCATCATCTGCCCAAAGAATTTTAACGCTCATAGTTTGTATTTTTGTATTATTAATTGATTCCCAACAAAGGAACAGTATTGCAATTTAAAAAAAGCCATTTATATGTCGGATTTAACGAATATTAAAAGCAAGATCTTTAACGACCCTTTATATGGTTTTATTTCTATTCATAGAGGAATTATTTTTGACGTAATAGAGCATCCTTGGTTTCAGCGACTTAGGAGAATTAATCAACTAGGGCTAACCAATGTGGTGTATACTGGAGCTAATCATACGCGCTTTCAGCATACCCTAGGAGCGTATCATTTAATGCAGCAGGCCATTCAGGTTATCCGCAAAAAAGGACATGAAGTATCGGATGAAGAAGCCGAAGGAGTGTATTTGGCCATTTTATTGCATGATATTGGACACGGACCTTTTTCACACACCCTTGAGCACAGTATTATTGAAGGAGTAAGTCATGAGGATATTTCCATTCAGTTCATGAAAAAACTGTCCGAAGAATTTAATGGTGCGTTAGATTTGGCTATTTCTATTTTCACGAATTCCTACGCCAAAAAATATTTACATCAATTAGTGTCTAGTCAGTTAGATATGGATCGGTTAGATTACTTGATGCGTGATAGTTTTTTTACGGGTGTATCAGAAGGCGTAATTGGTTCTGAACGAATTATTCAAATGTTGGATGTGGCAGATGGTAATTTGGTAGTGGAAGCTAAGGGAATTTACTCTATTGAGAAATTTATTATTGCCAGACGCTTAATGTATTGGCAAGTATACTTGCATAAAACTGTTCTAAGCGCTGAAAGTTTGTTGGTTAGGGTGATGAAACGCGCTGCAGAATTAGAACGTTCGGGAGCTAATTTGTTTGGGAGCCCGTCTCTGAAGTTTTTTATGAGGCAGCGCATTACAAAATCAGACTTTGAAAACGACCCTAAGGTATTGCAGTTATTTTCACAATTAGATGATTTTGATTTAATTAGTGCAATAAAGGTATGGCAAGAAAGTGACGATAAAGTGTTGAGTTTACTGTCTATAAAACTGGTGCAACGAAAGCTGTTAAAAGTGCGTTTTGGTGATCATAAGTTTAGTGATTTAGAGATTAATGAAACCGTTTCCAGTACGGCAAAACTGTTAGGGCTAAGTCATCAAGATGCCGAACAATTTGTGATATACGGAAAGGTAGAAAACCGCGCTTTTAAACCTACATCTGAGCACATTGATATTTTACATAAGGATGGAACCGTTCATCACATTGGGCAAGATGCAGATTTGCTAAATATATCGGTGTTGTCAGAGCCTGTGATTAAGCACTTTATGTGTTTTCCAGTATCATGAAAAGAATAAAAAAACGGGGCCAATTATACGCTTCATTTACGCTGTTAATAAAATTGGTTGAACCCCATCTCTAAACCCCTATAAAACCTTATTTTTGGCGCTAATTATCAGTCTAAAAAGAAGAACAGAATGGAGTTTAGCGCAGGGCAATTAGCCGGATTATTGGAAGGGAATCTTGAAGGTAACCCAGAGGTAATGTTAAACGATTTATCGCAGATTGAAAAAGGAAAAGCCGGTTCGGTTTGTTTTCTTTCAGACATGAAATTTGCTGATTTTCTTTATTCTACAGAGGCTTCAGCGGCTATTGTAGCCCATGATTTTACTCCAGAGAAAGCATTGCCAAGTACTTTAAGCTTAATTAGAGTTGAAAATCCAAGACTTTCGGTAGGGAAAATTTTAGAAGTTTATCATCAATACAAAAACAGTAAAACAGGCGTTCATGCTACGGCTGTAATCGAAGAATCTGCTACGGTAGGTAACGATGTTTTTATTGGGGCTAATGTGTACATTGGTGAAAATACGGTGATTGGTGATAATTGCCGATTGAAAGCGGGTACCACTATTGGATCTAACGTAAAGATTGGAGATAACACCCATGTGCATTTTAACGTAACTATTGAAGATGATACGGTAATTGGTAAAAACTGCGTTTTTCAGCCCGGAGCGGTGATTGGATCAGAAGGATTTGGTTTTCAACCCAATTCTGAAAATAATTACCAAAAGCTTTACCATATTGGAAACGTAGTGATTGAAGACCACGTTGAAATTGGATCAAACACCACCATTGATCGTGGAACAATTGGTTCTACCATCATTCGTAAAGGAGTGAAGTTAGATAACCTTATTCAGGTGGGGCATAATGTTGAAATTGGTGAAAATACCGTGGCAGCCGCACAAACCGGAATGGCAGGTTCTACCATTATAGGTAAAGACTGTATGTTTGGTGGTCAGGTAGGGTTTGCCGGGCACATGACCATTGCAGATGGGGTTAAACTTGCTGCAAAAACAGGGGTGGCAAAAAGTATTAAGAAAGAAGGAGATATCCAGCAAGGAGCTCCATCCATGCCTATCATGGATTATAAAAAGTCGTATGTGTATTTTACTAAGCTACCTAAGTTAGCTACAGAAATAAACGACTTAAAGAAAGAAATTAAAAGTCTTAAATCGTAAGAGAGATTTAGAATGAGAGTGAATCAAAAAACACTAAAAGCACCGTTTACCATTGAAGGCGTTGGTCTTCATACGGGGCAAATGGCCAAAGTTACGGTTAAACCAGCTCCAGTAAATACCTGGTTTGTTTTTCAAAGAATGGATGTAGAAGGTCATCCAACCATTAAAGCAGATGTTTCTAATGTAACCACTACTACCCGTAGTACTACTTTAGAGCAAAACGGATCAGAAGTACATACTACTGAACATATTTTGGCTGCATTGTACGGAATGGACGTAGATAATGCCATTATTGAAATTCATGGTTCTGAACTACCTATTTTAGACGGGAGTTCAAAACAATGGGTAGATGGAATTCTGGATATTGGCTTAGATGAACAAGATGCTGAAAGAGAGTATTTCTACTTGAATGAGGTAATGAAATTTGAGAGTGAAGCAAGCGGGGCCGAGTATTTAGCCGTGCCTGATGAGCTTTACCGGGTTACGGTTATGGTTGATTACCATTCGCCACTACTTGGAACACAGCATTCAAGCATGAACCATATTAGTGAGTTTGAAAAAGAAATTAGTCCATGTAGAACTTTTGTTTTCTTGCGTGAATTAGTGGCTTTAGTAGATGCCGGATTAGTGAAAGGAGGAGATGCTGATAACGCCATTGTAATGGTAGATAGAGAAATCTCTGAAGAGGATAAGCAAAAGCTTTCTAAAGCATTTAATAAGCCTGCTTCTATGTTAGAATCTACTAACATGGGAATTCTAAATAACTTAGAATTACGTTTTCAAAACGAACCAGCTCGTCATAAATTACTAGATTTAATTGGTGATTTTGCTTTGGTTGGAAGTCATATTAGAGCGCATATTTTAACAGCTCGTCCGGGGCATACTGGAAATAAAGACTTTGCTAGAGAGTTGAAAAAACAAATGGCTAAACAGAAAAAGCAAATCAGTTTTGATTTGAATAAAGAAGCCATTTTTGAAATTAAAGATATAGAGAATAAACTACCACATCGTTATCCAATGTTGTTGGTAGATAAAATACTAGAGCTTTCAGATAAACACGTGGTAGGATTAAAAAATATTACGCGTAATGAAGCCGTATTTAATGGCCATTTTCCAGAAGAAGCTGTTTTTCCGGGGGTAATGATTGTAGAAGCTCTTGCGCAAGCGGGCGGTTTCTTAGTACTTTCTACGGTAGATGATCCTGAAAATTACTCTACCTATTTCTTAAAAATAGATGGCGTTAAATTCAAAAAGAAAGTAGTTCCTGGTGATTCATTAGTCTTACATATGGAGCTTATGGCGCCAATTAGACGTGGATTAGCCAACATGAAAGCCACCGCTTATGTTCGTAATAAAGTGGTAGCTGAAGGCGAATTATTGGCGCAAGTATCAAAAAATAAAAACTAAACATGATTAGTAATTTAGCTTCAGTTCATCCAAAGGCACAATTGGGCGAAAACGTTTCTGTTGGACCATTTACCACCATAGAAGCAGATGTTAAGATTGGTGCAAATACCAAAGTCGAATCCAATGTAACCATAATGAGTGGGACTGAAATTGGAACCGATTGCCACATTTTTCCAGGTGCTGTAATTGGAGCTGAACCTCAAGATTTAAAATACAAAGGAGAAGATACCAAGGCTATTGTAGGAAATCATTGCGTTATTCGTGAATGTGTGACTATTAACCGTGGTACTACCGATCGTTGGGAAACCAGAATTGGAAACCATTCTTTGTTAATGGCGTATACACACATTGGTCATGATTGTACCATTGGGAATCATGTAATTTTAGCAAATTCAGCTGGGGTTTCTGGTCACGTAACTATTGACGATTATGCGACCATTGAAGGGCAGTGTGGTATTGGTCAGTTTGTGCATATTGGGGCTTATACTTTCGTAGGAGGTATGTCGGGTATTCGTCAAAACGTACCGCCATTTGTAAAAGCTGCAAGAATGCCATTGTCTTACATTGGGGTGAATTCTATTGGAATGAAACGAAGAGGAGTGGCTGAAGAAGACATCCGTAATGCAGAAGAAATTTACAAGAAAATATACATTCACAATACTACCATCGCTAAAGGAATTGACGATGTGATGTTTACCGTGAAAGACTCAAAAATAAAAACTCAAATTTTAGAATTCATTAGTAATTCTAAGGGCGGAATCATTAAGAGCCCAATAAATTAATATATATGGGATTACAAAACACATCAGAGATTAAGAACGGATTATGTATCGTTTACAATAACGATATCTGTAAAATCATTGAATTCTTGCACGTAAAACCAGGTAAAGGTCCTGCTTTTATCCGTACCAAATTAAAAAGTTTAACATCAGGTAAAGTAGTAGATAACACATTTCCATCTTCGGCAAAAATTGATGTGGTACGTGTAGAAACAAGAAATTACCAATATTTATATGGTGATGATGAAGGTTTTAACTTCATGAATACGGATGATTACGAGCAAATTTACTTAGAGAGAAAGTTGATTGAAAACTCGGATCTAATGAAAGAAAGTGATATCTGTACCATTGTGTTCCATGCAGAAGAAGAACGTCCGTTAACGGCCGAATTACCTTCTTTTGTGAATTTAGAGGTAACGTATACTGAGCCTGGAATTAAAGGGAACACGGCAACTAACTCTACCAAGCCAGCTAAAGTGGAAACAGGAGCTGAAATTAGAGTGCCATTGTTTATTAACGAAGGTGATGTAGTTCGTGTAGATACAAAGAACCGTGCATACGTTGAGCGTGTAAAGCAATAAAAGAACACTACTGTTTTTATTAAAGCGATGAGGTAATACTTCATCGCTTTTTTTGTGCCTTAAATTGGGGGAATAATGAATGGTATGAAATTTTTGTATGGTAAAAACCTACTCTAAGGATAGGTTTTTGGGCATTTTTTATTTTTTTTAGTGTTTAATTTGGTAGTAAAGAAAGTATTCCCTTAAATTCGAGTAACTTAATTTTTTAACAAACTAAATACTAACTAAAAAATGAACTTTAAAAAACTCTTTTGTGTAGGTGCGTTGATAGCCCTATTTACACACACACACACACACACACACACAGGCGCAGCAGCCTAAGTGGGTGGTAGGGCAATCGGTAGTTGATCCCGCTTCAGGAACAATTGCGCCCAACATTACAACAGGTTATCCTGGAAGTACTCAAAATGCCATTTGGGATGAAAATGAACAATTAAAAATATATGCCAAGGATGGTTTTATTTATAATTTTAATGGTACACAAATTTATCCTTCACCAAATGCCTCCTATCCTTGGGATCTTCCTAATACGGCAGGTCATAGCGAATATATTTTTGTGCCTATGCCAGATAATTGCAATAAATTTTATTCTATTTCGGTGGATAGGCTCCCTGTTGATGGAAACTTGACTAATTACGCAGGAACGGATCAAGGTGGATATGGAACAAAAAATTTGTTTCTATCTTACTCTATTGTTGATTTAAAATTAAATAATGGCAGTGGTGGAATTGAATTGGTGTCATGGCCTGGAAAGACAGGTTCAACAACGGACTCTCGTTATTTTATGTTCTCTTATGGTAGAGCCCTAAGTCCGAGAATTGATAATAATCATATTGGTGTAACGAAAGCCCGTCCAGATGGTACCCGTTTCTTATTTGTTTCAGGGAGCAATGTAATGTGGGTGTTTCATATTACATCTTCAGGAATTACTATGGTTTTGGAGAATGAGTATTCCTATGGAGGTAATTTTGATTTGACCAGTGAATTAGAAATATTTGAGGATAACAATAATTATATAGTAGCTAACCCAATAATTATGAAAGATGAAGTTCCCGGAAATACAGTTTATAGATGCGGTATGGAAATTTTCACATTTGATAAAAATACGGCCATTGCGTTGGTTAATTACCAGTTTATTATGGAGTCCGATTTTTACTCACCTGCAACGGTTATAAAAGGTCTCGAATTTTCAGAAAATGGAGAACATTTATATGCTACTTGGTTTACTAAAAATCTTGGAGCTTCAGCTAGTTGGGAGTTGGCTAGTTCCGCTAGTCCAAAAAACTATTTGTTGCACTACCAAAGAAATGGAACCACATTTTTGAAAAAGCCTTTTATTGGCCTAGGTCCAAATACGGATGACTTTTCATTTGGAATGATGGAATTAGCTGAGGATGGAGGATTATATATTGCAGGAGATGGAAGAATTGGAAAGTTTAGTCACTCCAATAACCTTACTTCTGTTCCCGGCCTTGCGACTAGTTTTAATCCCAATGCCATAATTATCGACAATGAACTAACTAAACACGGTTTTTTAGACTTACCATCTATTATATCAAGATGGAGTTATTTGTTGGCAGACCAAATTGATGGTGAAAATTTTATGGACTTTAATTACATAGACTACTTACCCGAAACCCTGTCTGTATGTGATTTTACTGAACTTGTAAATACTCCTCAGGTTGTGAATTGGTACAAATATCCGAAAAAAGGGGGCTCTTACCTTTTATTAGAACCCAACTATTTGGGTTCAGGAAGTGCTTTTGCAATTGGGGCGGAAGGATTGTATACCATTTCCTATGCGGATGGAAATGGTTGTTTAAACTGGGAGGATGTTTACATTCAGCAAGACCCAATTGTTATTTATGGTGCAAACTTTAATTATACCGTGTCCTATCCCATTGCATATTCTAAGGATATTTCAGTTACCTCTCATTTAACCAATGTAAATCATATATGGAAGGTATATCAAAAAGATGCACAAGGAAATTGGGTTTTATTTTTAACGGACTTGACACAATCGCCTACATTTACAGGCCTATATGATCCTGGACAGGTGAAAATTGAACACCAAATAATACCCATTAACCCAATTAATTGCCCTTTCAACGATATTCAAACCATAATAATTCAATAACTTTAAGCTATGAAAAAAATTATTTATTCAGTAATGTTCATTTTCCTAATAGGAAATGTCAATGCAAATGAGGTACTACTCCAAACCCAACAGGATGTTGATTATTATGGTCAAGCAGGTTATTCTTGGTTTCCAGGCTCTGTAAGAATAAATACTTATGCCGGGCAAGATTCCAGTACTATGATTACCGATTTGTCACCTTTATTGGTATTTGATTCTATTGCGGGGGGATTGACCATCCAAAATACCATATTAACTAATTTACACGGGTTAGAAAACTTAAAGGTGGGTTACAATATTCATGTTTATGAAAACGCAGAGTTAGTGGATGCAACGGCTCTTTCTTTATCCGGGAAGTTTACGAGTTTGGAGTTTCGATACAATCCTAAATTGAAAGTATTACCTTCCACCGAGAATTTTTTGAAATTAGGGCCAATTGTTATTGAAAACAACCCGCAATTAGAAGGCGTAGATTTAATTTTAAAAGGGAGTGCTTCGAGTATTTCCATACGTGAAAATAACAATTTGGAAAATATCTCAATTCACGATGATTCAAGTTGGAAAATGCGGTTTGATATTGGTTTTAATAATAGTCTGCAGAGAATATTAATAAAAACTGAATCAGACTCCATTTTTAGAGAAACTATAACGGATAATCCGAAATTGGAGTTTATTGAGGGTTATGGAAAGGTACATCGAATTGATTTTGTTCGAATTGAAAGGAATTCTTCCTTGAACAAATTGTGTCATCTACAAAATGTTTTAAATAGACAAGGTGTGTTTTTTATGACATTGAATAGCAATGGTTCTCACGCCAATAGTGAAGCTGATATCCTAGCTACAGACTGTAGTGATTTTAATACAAGTGTGGCGGAAGTTTCTAATGTTAATTTAAATATTTACCCCAACCCGGCAAAAAATGAGGTTTTTGTTAAAGATATAATACAACCAACGTTATATGTTATCTATGATATGAGTGGTAAGCAAATTACGCAGGGAACGGTTACACTATCGGGAAGAATAGGTTTAGAACTGGTAATTTCAGGTATGTATATTTTGAAAATAGGAAATCAGCATAGTAAATTGTTGGTAGAATAGTAGCTATAATAAATTTGCAAAAGCGATGAGGTTTACTTCATCGCTTTTTTTGTGTTTTAAATCCTGATTTTTAACCCTTTTAGGCTAAAGGGTGTTAAAAATACTATCCTTAGAATAGGTTTTGGCGTGTTTTTTATTTTTAATAAGCTTTTAGTTTGGTTGTAAGTAGGTTCTAGTTATACATTCGGAGTACTTAATTATATATAAACTGTAATACTAACTTAAAAATGAATTTTAAAAAATTATTATTTGTAGGTGGATTGTTGACCCTTTTCACACACACACACACAGGCACAGCAGCCTAAGTGGGTGGTAGGGCAATCTGTTGTTGACCCAGCCGCAGGAACAGTTACCCCTAATAATATCTCGGGATATCCTGAACATACTCAGAATGCGATTTGGGGCGAGAATGAACAATTAAAAATATATGCTAAGGATGGATTTATTTACAATGCATCCGGAAATCAAATATATCCTTCTTCTCACGTTTCAAATCCCTGTCCATTACCTAATACCTACGGGCATAGTGAGTACATTTTTGTGCCCATACCTAATGCTTGTGATAAATTTTATTCTATTGCCGTAGATCGGTTGCCACGTGTAGAATATGAATATTCCTTTGCTGAGGATGAGAATCCATATTCATTTGAGCTATTTCTAAACTATTCCATTATTGATATGCAACTAAATTCAGGTGCAGGAGGAATAGAACTACAACCATTGCAAGGGTCACCAGGCCAAACTACAGATGCAGTGTATTATAAATTTAATTATAAACGAACTAATTCATCAGTAGTGGACAATACCCATATTGGAGTAACTAAAGCTAGAGTAGATGGAACCAGATTTCTTTTTGTTTACGGTAGTGATGTTATTTGGGTTTTTCATGTAACTTCCAGTGGAATTAACCTAGTTCTTGAAGAGAAGTATACGAATGGTGGAAATGTGGACTTTACGAGTGAACTGGAAATTTATGAAACTAACAATGAATATTTCATAGCTATTCCAAAACTAAGAACGGCAATTGTAAATTATAATACAGCTCATGAAAGTGGTATGGAAATATTTGTATTTGATAAGAGTAATTCTATCTCTTTGATTCAATATCAATATATTCCATTAACTACGTTTGGTTTGCCTCCGTACGTGATTTCTGGGGTTGAGTTTTCTGAAAATGGTGAGCATCTGTATGCGACCTTTTTTGAGAAGGTAAACAATTTTAGTTGGGAATCTAGTCTTGCCATTCGTCCAATAAATCTGGTGTTACATTTTGTGAAAAACGGATTGAACTACAATAGTACATTCCCCGTTAATCTGGGTCCAAATACAGATGATTTTTCTTTGGGTATGATCGAATTGGGTGATGATGGAGCCTTGTATATTGCAGGAGAAAATAGAATTGGAAAATTTAGTCACTCTAATACTTTGACGTCTTATGGTACTGGTTTGGCTACAGATTTTGTTGCTAATGCCATTCAAATTGATAATACCCTTCATAGGCATTTTTATAAACTACAAAATTCATTTTGTTCGCAATGGAGTTATGGTTTACCCGACCAAATAGATGGTGAAAACTTTATGGATTTTAACTATGTAGATTACTTGCCTGAAACATTGACTGTTTGTGAATTACCTGAAATGATAACAACACCTCAATCAGTTAATTGGTACAAATATCCTGAAAAAGGTGGTTCTGACCTTTTACTAGAACCAAATTATTTGGGTTCAGGTAGTTCTTTTGCCATTGGTTTAGAAGGATTGTATACCATTTCTTTTGCTGATGGGAACGGTTGTTTAAATTGGGAGGATGTATACATTCAGCAAGACCCAATTGTGATTTATGGAGCAAACTTTAATTATTCAATTAGCTACCCTGCCGCATATACTAAAGAAATAAGTGTAACATCTCAATTAACCAATGTGAATCATATTTGGAAAGTGTATCAAAAAGATGCATCAGGAAATTGGGTTTTATTTTTAACGGATTACTCGCAATCACCTAATTTTGTAGGGTTAGATGACCCTGGGCAGGTGAAAATTGAACACCAAATAATACTCAATGACCCAATAAACTGCCCTTTCAACGATATTCAAACCATAATAATT
>CAJXPI010000067.1 GCA_913057875.1 uncultured Flavobacteriales bacterium | reverse complement strand
AGATGCTCAGGAGTCTCGTGGGCTCGGAGATGTGTATAAGAGACAGGTATTAGCATTCATGAACATTTTACCTATACCAGCCTTGGATGGTGGTCATGTCCTTTTCTTATTATACGAAATGATAACCGGAAAAGAACCCGGTGAAAAATTTATGGAAGTGGCCCAAATGACAGGCATCATTCTTTTAGTAGGTTTAATGTTGTTTGCCAATGGAAATGACGCCTGGGGTGCTATTCAAGAATTCTTTAATAAGTAATGAGAAAATTAGGTTTACTTTTCGCTTTAGCGATATTTACTTTAGCTTCATCAGCTCAAGAAGACACGTATAATACGGTTACTCGAAGAGCACAATTATCATCAGACACCATGACGGTTGACGTGATAGTAATACCTGCAAAATATAAGTTGTATAATTCCTATTTTGACCGTCAAATGATTTCGGCAAATGACATTGAATTTAAAAAACTAAGAGACACTACCTTGTCTACACTAGCTTTTCAAATAGCAATTGCGTTTAATGATAGCGTTCCATCCGGAGTAATTCCAGAAAGCACTTCAGAATATGAAGAAGACATGAATTTTGTATATGAGTCCATCCAGTATAAATACGAAGCCGTTCCCGTAAGAACAGAAAAAGAAACTGCACTTACCAAATGGAAAAAGAAATTACCTAAAAAGGAGCCAAAACCAGAACCTAGAAAGGGAACTTATATGGAAAACGGGCAAATTGTAAGTAATCCAGAAACTAAGCCTCAGTATACTAACATGGAAGTTTTAAACCCTGGCTTTCTTTCTATTTTGAATCAGAAATATAATGCCAATACTTTTGTATTTGTTAATCAGTATGAAATGGTTATTCCAACCGAAGTAGATCAAATTGCCATTCAAAGTGATAACTACCCTAGGGTTTTAAAAGTACATTACTCAGTGGTTAACCTGGAAGGTGAGGTAATTCACAGCGGTTTGGTCATTCAACACTCTTCTTCTTACGATGACAAACTGGATTATTTGTTTGAATCCAGTTTCTTACAAATTGGCAACCAAATTAAAATGAGGCTACAAGAGTCAAAATAGATTCATTTTCACCTTACCACCCTAAAATTGGTTAGAGAATTCTTCTCTAATTACATATCTTGTGCCCATGAACGGAATTTCTCCATACCACCTGCTCATTGCAGTTTCGCTTATCACCATCCTTTCTTACCTGTTCAACATCGTTTCTAAAAAAACGAATATTCCTTCCGTTTTATTACTTATTGTCCTAGGTATCGTAATCCACCAGGTAGATGAAAGTTTGCACTTTATTAAAGGTGATCTCATGCCTTTGTTAGAGATATTAGGTATTGTTGGACTTATTATGATCGTACTTGAAGCCGCACTAGATTTAAAATTGGAACGTGAGAAATTCTCTCTTCTATGGAGGTCTCTTTTGGTAGCCTTAGCCGGACTCTTAGGCTCCTCCTTTGCTATTGCTGGGGTACTAGATATCTTCCTAGATTCGGGTTTTGAAAGATCCCTATTATACGCTATTCCTTTATCCATTTTAAGTAGTGCTATTGTATTGCCTTCGGTACATGGCCTCAATGAACACAAAAAAGAGTTCATGATTTATGAAAGCACCTTTTCAGATATATTGGGTATCACATTCTTTTATTTGATGGTAGGGCAATTTGAAGCTACTTCTCCTACTTCTATTTGGTTGTCGTTGGGAGAGAGTGTGGGACTAACCATTGCGGTTTCAATAATTGCGAGTTATATATTGATTCTAATTTTCCAAAAATTAAGCTCTAATGTAAAACTATTCCTCCTTATCAGTGTGCTTATCTTGTTATACGCCATAGGAAAGCAATACCATTTGTCTTCCTTATTAATTATCTTAGTATTCGGGCTGGTACTTAACAACCCAAAAGTGTTTTTTAGAGGTAAACTAAAATCTCTTCTCGACTTTGATGCCGTTGACAAAATTTTAACCGACTTTAGACTGATTACCATTGAATCTGCCTTTATTGTTAGAACTTTCTTTTTCGTGATTTTCGGAACCACTATTATCCTTAGTCAACTTGTTAGCATTACGGTATTCTATCAAAGTATAGCCATTTTAGCAATCACCTTTGGATTAAGATGGCTGGCACTTCGTCTGATTGTTGGAAAAGATAATTTTCCTGAAGTGTACATTGCTCCAAGAGGTTTGATTACCGTTTTATTATTCTTTGCTATTCCTAAGGAGTTTAATATTCCCACTTTTGAAAATGGCATTCTTTTATACGTAATTCTCGCCACTAGTTTGATTATGACATGGTCCTTAATTCAAAACAAGAAAAATGAAGGTGAGGCAAATGACTCAGATATTCAGTTTGACCCAACCCCTCACTTTGAAGATGACGTTATTGCAGATATAGTTTCTAGCGAATTAGGGGTGGATAAACCCAAACCTACAGAAGAAAAAGAATGAGGCATTTAATATTCATCGCTTTTATGGTAATGGGAAACTTTGTTCTCTCACAACCGGTCACGCAAATTAAAATTGTGGTAAACGATGACTTATATATCCTTAGCGATGTTACGGCAACCCCAGACAGTATTCCTCATGGGAGACACCTCGTAATTTACAAAAACAGAACATTAGTTAGAGGCGCTGTTAAAGACGGATTGATGGACGGAATTTGGACCACGTTTCATCACAATGGCCAACAAAAAATGAAAGGTCGATATGTAAAAGGCTTACCCCACGGAGAATGGTTTTATTGGGGTATTAATGGAGACGTCCAAGCCAAATTCCAGTATAATCACGGAAAGCGTGTGGGTCATTGGCAAGGGTATTATTTTAACCATACTAAAGCCATTGATATTATTTTTAACGGTACCGGAAAACTCGAACAATGCATTCACTACTACCAAGATGAAATTATTTCCTTGAATCACGTTTTTACCTACAAGGCACATGATGTATTAGAGAACCGTTCCTACTACTATAAAAACTATAACATATTTTATTACGAACAATTGGAAAATAAACTCCGTTCGGGAATGGTGAGTCGCTACCACAAAAATGGGCTATTGTGGGAATCGTATTTGTTTGAACAAGATAAGTTAACCACGGTGAATAGAGGATACTCTAGCGGTGGAGTACCTAAGAAAAATGAAACCTTTAGAGATGGTAACGGAATCGTTAAACGTTACTATTCCAATGGTAACTTATTTTCTGAAACCAGTTACTCTAACGGGATAAAAAATGATAGTGTTATAATTTATGATTTGAGCACCAAACAAAGTGGCATAGGTTATTTTAGCAATGGAATACCTACAGGTAAATGGGATATCTATTCCAAATATCACAAACTCACACAAGAATTTACGATTTCTCCCGATTCTAATTACTGCGATGTTACGCAACATCTAACCCCTTCGCCTAAGGAAATTGTAACCGGTCATTATAAAGATGGTTACATGCATGGGTTATGGAAATCATACAATAATTACGGGGAGTTAATTTGGGAGTCCAATTACTACTTGGGTTTTAAACACGGAAAGACCAAGAAGTACCAAAGCAATAAACTCATGGAGGAGTTTAATTATGAATATGATAATAAATCTGGTGAATTCAACTACTACAGCACTTTTGGGGAAATTAACAACACTGAAAAATTTGAAAGTGAGTCAGCTCTTGACACCAACTGGTATAAATCTCCCGAAGAAGGTTGGATTGCAGTTTACAATCCCAAATCTGAAACTCATCAAAAACGGATAGCATTTTACCCGTTCCTACCTGGGATGGAAATTGTAGATGTCGGACATGGTCCTATTCAAAAAAACGAGGGAATGTTTGAGGTGCAAAGAGCCATCCCATATAATTATTGGCCAGAATTAATTTCAGCTAAATTTCAGAATGGAGCCTATGAAGAAAAAGAATACATCCGTAGACATCTTACCTCAAACAAACCAAGCTTAAAACATCACGTTAATGGAAAAGTATTAGTGCGATACAAAGTGAATCAAATAGGTTTAATAAGTGATATTGTGATTTTAAAGACCCTAGGATTCGGACTAGATGAAGTAGCTGTTAATATGGTTAAGGCATTTCCGCCACTATCACCGGCCACTTTAAACGGAATTCCAATTGATTCGTATGTAGTTCGCGAATTTGACTTTAGTTACTAATCCTCTTCCTCATAAAAATCTCTAAGCAGTTTTCGGTAAGCTGAAAACAGTTTAGACTTAGACACAAATCCAATATATTTTGAATCCTCTGAAACCACCGGTAAATTCCAAGCACCACTTTGATCAAATTTTCGCATCACCTGTTCCATGGTATCGGTTTCATAAATAAATTCAGGAGCTGGAGTCATGAGTTCATGCACGTATAGAGTATCATACTTTTCTCTGTCAAACATAATTTCACGTACATCATTTAAATTTACTACTCCTAAGAAAGTATTGTTTTCGTCAATTACTGGAAACAAGTTTCGTGAAGAACGAGAAACAATTTGGACCAAATCACCCAATTTATCAAAGGCTTTTACGGTTAAGAAGTTCGTCTCAATTTCTTGGCGCAAATTCATTAAAGTCAAAACCGCTTTGTCTTTGTGGTGGGTTATTAACTCACCTCCTTGCCCAAGTTGTTTAGTATATACATTATAAGGAGTAAAGTACTTCGCAAACATAAACGCAATAACAGCCGTTACCATTAGCGGTAAAAACAAGGTATATCCACCCGTAATTTCAGCAATCAAGAATATAGCCGTTAATGGCGCTTGTAGGATCCCGGCCATTGCACCTGCCATACCCACTAAAGTAAAGTTAGAACGAGAAACATTTTCCAGTCCAATTGAGGTTAAAATTTGACCAAACATATACCCTCCAGTACTCCCAATAAAAAGTGTTGGGGCAAAAATACCTCCAACTCCGCCACTATTCAGGGTAAGAGAAGCCGCAAAAGCCTTCAGTACAGGTAAAGAAAGTAATAGAATAAAGCCCAGTATCGCCTGATCTCGAATATCGTAAATTTGAAAACCCGAAAGCGCCTTTTCAGGATTATCTGCAATCAAAGCATTGATCGTTCCATAACCCTCACCATACAACTGAGGAAAAACATAAATCATGGAACCTACCAGTACTCCCCCAATAATAGCCTTGACATAGGCATTATTTATTTTCTTTAACCACTTATCTGTAAAGAAATAGGTATTGGTAAACAAAACGGATAGCAAACCCGTAAAAAGGCCTAGCAGTACATAAAAGAAAACATCCTTAACCTCGAACGCATCAATTCCTTTAAAGTGAAACAAATAATCAGCGCGCATTATCAACCTAGAAACCACCGCAGCTGAAGCACTTGACAAAAGCAATGGGATTAAAGAAGTTACTGTTAAATCCAGCATGATTACCTCCAGCGCAAATACAATGGCCGCAATGGGGGCATTAAAAATCCCTGCCAGCGCGCCAGATGCAGCCGCACCAATTAATAGTTTTTTCTTTTTGTAATCTAGCCGAAGTAACTGGCCAATGTTTGAACTTATTGCTCCTGACGTTGCTACTGTGGGCCCCTCAAGCCCTACAGACCCTCCAAAACCTACGGTGATCCCCGCGGAAATAATGGAAGCCCACATATCTTTTTTCCCAATGTTTCCATTCCCCTTAGAAATAGAATAGAGCATAATAGGAATTCCATGCCCCACTTTTTCGCGAATTACCAATTTGGCAATTACGACTACCAGAAAAATTCCAACCGCTGGATAAATAAAATACAGGTAATCATGTACGTGACTAATTCCGGTTTTAAGTAAAAACTCTACCAAGTGCACTGCACTTTTCAACACAGCACCAACCAACCCACTAATAATACCAATGGCAATACTTAGGAGATACATAAAGTTCTTATCCGACATGTTCTTAGAACGCCAAATAAGAAACCGTTTTATATGAATATTTAACCCGTGCACGAAGCAGCAAAATTACATTTAAAACTCATTAAGCATCTTCTTTTAAGAGAAGGATGATTAAAAAAAGAAGGATACAAATTTTTCCTATACTTGCTGTAGAATTTCTGCCGCTTTCAATAAGGTTTCATCTTGCTTTGCAAAACAAAATCGCAACACAGAATCTTGACTTTCATTTTGATAAAACACGGATACTGGAATACTCGCTAATTTATTTTCCCGTGTTAATCTTTCCGCAAAATCTACATCACTTTCATCCGTAATGTCAGAGAAGTCTAATAATTGAAAATAAGTTCCTGCTGAAGGGTTGACTTTAAATCTAGAACCTGCAATAGCCTCTAAAAACAAATCTCTTTTTCGTTGAAATAAGGCGGTTACCTCCAAGTAATGGTCGGGTGTTTTTAAATACGCTGCCATTCCTTTTTGTACGGGATGGTTTACTGCAAAAGTGACAAATTGATGCACTTTATTAAATTCTCGCATCAATTCTATAGGAGCCATAACGTATCCTATTTTCCAACCAGTAGCATGAAATGTTTTACCAAAAGAACCGACTAAAAAACTTCTTTCTGCTAACTCAGGATACCTCGCCACACTTTGATGATCTTGTCCATCGTAAATTATATGCTGATACACCTCATCGCTAATAATTACTATATCAGTACCTCGGGTTAACTTTTCTAGGGCCAGCATATCCTCTCTACTCCACACCGTTCCAGATGGATTGTGAGGAGTATTGATAATTATCATTTTGGTATGATGATTTACCAATTTATGAACCTCTCTCCAATCTATTGAAAAATTGGGAGCATGAAGCTCTACATACACCGGATTGGCACCTGTTAATTCGATAGCGGGAATATAACAATCATAAGCAGGTGTAAAAACAACCACCTCATCTCCTTCCCTTAATATTGCTGTAATGGCAGTGAAAATGGCCTGGGTTCCTCCTGCAGTAATGGTAATATCTGTTTCTGGGTGGTATACCTGACCATATAAGGTCTCCGCCTTTCTTACAATTTGTTCACGCAAGCCCATATCACCTTGCATTGGGGCATATTGATTGAAACCACCTTTCATCTGTTGATTTACTAAGGAAATCAACTCCGGATCTAATGGGAAATCAGGAAATCCCTGAGATAAATTAATGGCTCCTTCGGCATTTGCCAACGCTGACATAACGGAGAAAATAGTAGTTCCTACTTGTGGTAGCTTGGAGCTTATGGTTCCAGAAAATTGCATAGTTGAGGTTTCGTCCAAATATAGCAATTCCATTCGGGATGCCTCTTTCATTCGCTAGCAAGTTGTGCTACAAATAATTGAATAATTCTGTTATATTTACCAAGTGCAAAAAACGAGTGGTTTTTCTATCTATTACAAACATTTAATAAGGAGACTATTTCTAGTCTTGTTACTACTTGTGGCTAAAATCCAAGTTCAAGCACAATGTACGGGTAACACCCCATTTCTTGGTAATGATACTTCTGTGTGTCAAAATCAAAACTTTTTCCTTTCTGGTCCTACAGGTTATTTGAACTATTTATGGGATAATAACGGCACCACCACCAATAGAACCGTTAACGGCCCAGGCACCTACTGGTGTAAGGCCTCAAGAATGGATACCTTAAACTTAGTTACCAATGGAGATTTTAGTTTGGGGAATACGGGGTTTAGTACAGGTCATGTATATGGTACTGGAGGCAGCTGGGGGCTATTATCTAGCGCTGGACAATATGCCATTAGTACAAATGCCAATTTAACACATAACAATTTTCCTAGTTGCGCGGATCATACTTCAGGAACAGGAAATTATATGATAGTAAACGGATCTTCTGTAGCAAACCTTTCTGTATGGTGTCAAACCATAACAGTATTACCTAATACTACCTACTACTTCTCTGCATGGATTACCTCCGTTGTTTCTAGTAGCCCGGCTGTATTAAGCTTTACGGTAAACAATGTGAGTTTAGGGGCTAATCATAACGTAAGTAGTACTACATGCAATTGGCAAAACTACTTTCAAACTTGGAATTCAGGAACGGCCACATCGGCCACTATTTGTATTACCAATCAGAATACTGCTGGTGGGGGAAATGATTTTGGATTAGATGACATCTCCTTTCGTCCAGAGTGTATTAATACAGATACCATTATAATTTCTTCCGCCCCATCTCCCATATTTGAATTAGGCGTAGACACCACAATTTGTCAAGGAGATACGCTTCAAGTAGATGCTACCGATACCATTGGATCAAACTATAACTGGCTAAATGGAGATACCAACGCAGTCATTGATGTGTATTCTGATTCTTTACTTGCCGTTACCGTTACTCGAGGTAATTGTACGGCAACCGATATCCGTCAAATATTTGTGATTGACAGCCCTATTGTTAGCTTTGGAAACGACACCACTTTATGTAGTGGAGCCTCCATTAACTTATCCATGTCTGCCCAAAACGCTACCTACAATTGGAGTGACGGTTCAACTTCAGGTTTCATCTTTGCCAATCAAGACACTACCTATTGGGGTGAGACCACAAATATGTGCGGTACTTCTTCTGATACCATTGTGGTAAAACTAGATTCTATTTTAAATGTTGATATCGGTCCTCCCGATACGGTTCTTTGTACAGGAGACTCCTATACCTTAACTAGTAATGTGACTGGAGATAGTTATTTATGGAATAACGGAAGCACATTAAACAATACCCTAGTAGATGTGGTTTTCAACTATAGTCTTAGCGTAACCAATACTTGCGGCACATTTACAGATACCATAAACGTAGATTACGATGCTACCCCTCAAACCTACTTGGGGCCAGATAGTATTTACTGTATTACCGATTTAAAAACGCTGAGCACCAATTGGAGTCGCGCTACTTTTTTATGGAGTAATGGTGATCAAACCAATAGCATTCTAGCTGATACCAGTGGTACTTACTGGGTCAAGGTCACAAATCTATGTGGCCATGATGGCGACACCATTAGTTTAGCATATCACCAACCTATTTTATTTTCTTTAGGAAACGATACTAGCATTTGTATTGGAGATACGATAAGCGTATCTGCCCCAGCTCCAAACGCCACTTGGGCTTGGAATGATGGCAGCACTGATAGTATTCAAACCATTTACAATTCTGGCTTGTATTGGGTAAACGCCAATAATAAATGTGGCACATTTGGTGACTCCATTTTCATATCCGAAATTGATGTCCCAGAAATCAACACCATAATTCAAGACACTATGTTCTGTGAGGGTTTATCCTTTACCCAAGGAATAGCCCCATCAACAAGTGATAGTATAATTTGGATGGATGACTTCAATTTATATACTAGAATATTTGATTCTTCATCAGTCTACAGTTACGGACTAGGAAACATTTGTGGTTCTGTATTTGACACTTTCATTGTAGAAGTTGATACTCCAATTGTAGCAGATTTAGGCAACGATACAACTATTTGTTTTGGTGAAATTGTCACCAAGATGTTCGACTTCCCAAACCACACATATGAATGGAGTACCGGCAGCACAGACAGTTTACATGAGTTTAGAGAAAAAGGACTGTATTCCATCACTATTACCTCACCAGGGTTATGTGAAACCTATTCGGAGTTTATCATTAAACCTTGCGAGTCACAACCGTTTATTCCGAATGCATTTACTCCAGGGGGCTCAGATGATATAAACACCCATTTCACCATTAAAGGTGAAGGAATTCGAAAATTTAGGATTGTTATTTATGACCGTTGGGGATCTGAGGTTTTTGAATCTTTCGACATGAATCATTCATGGGATGGTACCATTGATGGCAAGGACGCCATGACCGGGGTGTACTATTACAACATCTGGTATAATACTGGAATTCGGTCAGAAAGTGTCACCCTCCACGGGAAAGTTAATTTACTGCGGTAATTAGACTAAAGGAATACTAAATACACCTAATATTGTAAGAAACTTGTAAATGGTGTTTAGCCTTTCAAAATCTTCTGTCCGGGAAGCGTTTTTAAGCAAGAACAAACTTATAAGGATGACTAACTCTCCCAAAAAGAAATACCCCATCACTAAAGAAACACCATGTACTTTATATAATACTGCAAATGGAATAATGGTCATCAACATAAACAAACCAATAGTCTGTTTCGTGCCTTTCATTCCAATTTTGATGGGAAGTGTTTCATAACCAAAAATGGCATCTCCTTTTTCACTTAACACATCTTTGATAATCTCTCGAATTATGATCATTAATCCAATAAAACTCAAGTAAAGGAAAATATCAAAGGTGAAAATTTGGTAATAAATCACTACCACAAAAAACGGGGCTATATTTAATAAGGCGGCAGATAGCTCTCCTAAAAAAGCCTTCTTTTTCAACTTATGTGAGTAAAACCATAGTGCTATACTAAAAAGGAAATTGAAAAGCATTACACTTTTACCTACGTAAAAGCTCATCACCACGCCCACTGTATTAAAGAAAAAGTAAAAATTCAAACAGGTAGTTTGGCTTACCAATCTATTAAATATCACTCGATCCGGTCTATTCACCGTATCTCGTTCTAAATCGTAAAAACTATTGATAATAAATCCGGAAGCAATAATAAATGCGGTGGCAAAAATGGAAATATGGAGTTTGGGGTCCAAAAGTAATTCTAACTTACTTCCTCCTTTATTTAATAAGAACAACGCTGACAAATATTGCGCAATCATCACCATTAAGATGCTGTACCATCTAACGAGTGAGAGTAAGTACCACGATTTAAATATGGCGTATCGCTGTCTTCTGTTAAAGAGGGGACTCAAAATTTATAGATAACTTCTAGTTCTTGACCTTGAAGCATCTTTTGCGCTTTTGGAAAGTCGCGCGTAAAACCTAATATAAAGCCACCGCCACCAGAGCCACAAAGCTTCAAGTAATAGGCATTCGACTTTAATCCATCTTCCCAATATTTTTGGAAATTAGACGGAATCATAGGTTTAAAATTTTGAAGTACTAAAGAAGATAAGTGCTTTAAACTATCAAATAAAGGTTGTGTTTCACCTTCCAAGAAAGCAGAAATACATTGATCGTTATACTTCTTAAAGTCTTTTTTAATCATGTTACGGAAACCTTCTTGTTTCATACGTTCCATGAAAATATTGACCATCCCTTGGGTTTCACCAATAGTGCCTGTATTCATCAAAAATATAGCGCCATTACCTTCCTTCTCATCCGGAATACCAATGGTATTCACATCACTTTTTGATTTAATTAAAACAGGTAATTTTAAGTAACAAATTAACGGATCCACTCCCGAACTCTTTCCATGAAAGTAGGATTCAATGGTACCAAAAGCTGCTTTTAATTTGATAATATCTTCTGACGAAAGGTTTTTTTCAGGATCTAACTTGTTGATTGCATATTTGTCATAAATAGCCGCAACTAGAGCTCCGGAGCTTCCTACTCCATAACCTTGAGGAATGGTTGAATCAAAGTACATTCCCTCTTCTATATCTTTTCCAAACTGAACCAAATCCAATTGCACCGGAAGCTCTTTGCCCTCAGCCATATTCAGCAAATGCTGATGAAACTTCACTAAATGTCCATTTGAATCTTGGGCGTCTGAGCTGGTTTTATCCTCGTACTTTAACTCGCCCATGTAGGCTTTATATGGGATAGATAAACCCATAGAATCTTGAATGATTCCATACTCTCCGAAGAGTAATATTTTTGAATGAAAGAGTGCTTCTTTAATCATATTATAGCGATTTGGGCCCCCGTCCTACCGCGTCACAAATATACATCTTGTTCTCACAATAGCCAACTAACTCATTTTTAATCCACTGAAGCACCTCTTCTGCTTCTGATTTTGGATACAATAAATGCACGTTTGCGCCTGCGTCCAGCGTAAAATATACATGTTTACCCGTTGCTTTTCTATACGTCCATAAATCATGAATCACCGCTACGGTATTAGGTTTCATCAACATGAAATACGGAGTAGAAGTCATCATCATTCCGTGTAATGTTAAAGCTTCACTTTCAACCAGCGCTCCAAATTCTTCCAAGTTTCCACTTTTCAAAATTTCGTTCAATTTAGTAGTGTTGTCCTGTGCTTGTTGAAATCGAGTAGTAGCATATGGATTATTATGCATCAATCCGTGACCTACCGTACTGGAAACCTCTTTTTGTCCGCGTTCAATTAGCAAAATGGTATCTTGAAAGTCATCAAACACTTCATGAGTTCCTGAAAGAGGCACTGCAATTTCGTTACTGGAATTCTGTAAAGCACTCGCTCCCCAAGTGGTCAATCCACCGTACACGGAACGACACGCACTACCAGAACCTAAACGCGCAATAAAAGAAGCCTTCTCATAAAAGTAGGTTTCATCCATATCTGGATTCAATTGCTTTTCAATGCTCATTAAACACAATGCCATAGCACTCATACCTGAAGCAGATGAAGCAATTCCACTTGAATGCGGAAAGGTGTTTTCGGTATCGATTGTCAAATCCAATTGACTCAAAAAAGGGAAATACGCACCTACTTTTTTTAAGAACTTAAACGTTTTCTCTCCAAAAGCTCCCGCTTCTTTTCCTTCAAAAAAGAAACATACTTCGGGGCCGTCAGAAACATCCTTTCGTTTAGAATACTTAATAGCAGTTATGGTTTTACTCTCACCTAAAGTAAAACTAATGGAAGGGTTTGCTGGAATTTGATTTCCGGTTTTACCCCAATATTTTACCAAAGCAATGTTTGATGGACTTTCCCATTTCACCTCTCCTGAAAAGCCATTGGGTACTTTTTGTACTCCACCTTGTTGTATTACTGACATAACTTTAATTCAATATTCAAATGTGTCCATTCCCGTCTTCGGTCTTCTAGCTCCCGACTTTATTAAAAATTCGCGTTTCCAGGAGTTCTTGGAAACGGAATTACATCTCTAATATTACCCATTCCAGTAAGGAAAAGAATTAAACGCTCAAAGCCTAAACCGAAACCACTATGTGGAGCCGTTCCAAACTTACGGGTATCTAAATACCATGATAATTCCTCTTCATCAATACCCATGGTTTTGATTTTGTTCAATAATACATCGTAACGCTCTTCACGTTGCGACCCGCCAACCATTTCACCAATTCCTGGGAATAAAATATCCATGGCACGAACCGTTTTTCCATCTTCGTTTTCACGCATGTAGAATGCCTTAATGTTGGCTGGGTAATCAAACAAGATTACGGGTTTTTTGAAATGCTTTTCTACTAAATAACGCTCGTGTTCCGATTGTAAATCGGCTCCCCATTCGTTAATTAGGTATTGGAATTTCTTCTTTTTATTTGGCTTACTGTTTCTTAGAATTTGAATAGCATCCGTATAAGACACACGTTCAAAATCGTTTTCTGCAACAAACTGTAATTTCTCTTTCAATTCCATTGGAGAACGCTCCGCAGCGGGCTTCACTTTTTCCTCATCGGCTAAACGCTTGGATAAGAAAGTTAAATCGTCACCACATTTCTCTAAAATAGATTTGATTACATATTTCAAGAAATCCTCGGCTAAATCCATATTGTCATCCAAATCATTGAACGCCACCTCTGGTTCTACCATCCAAAACTCCGCTAAGTGTCTGGTCGTATTTGAGTTCTCCGCTCTAAACGTTGGCCCAAAAGTATACACCTCACCTAAAGCCATGGCTCCAAGCTCTGCCTCTAACTGTCCAGAAACGGTAAGATTTGTTGCTTTTCCAAAAAAGTCTTGCGAAAAATCTACTTCTCCGTCTTCCGTTTTTGGTGCGTTATTAATGTCAAAATTGGTTACTTTAAACATTTCACCCGCTCCTTCCGCATCTGAACCGGTAATGATTGGCGTATGCATCCAAACAAAACCTTTTTGGTTGAAATATTCATGAATAGCATAAGCTGCCGCATTTCGAATACGTAAAACGGCAGAAAAATAATTTGTACGGGGACGTAAATGAGCAATTTCTCTCAAAAACTCTAACGAGTGACGTTTAGGTTGCAAGGGATATTCATCCGTACTTGCATCACCCATTACCAAGATCTCTTTTGCCTCCACTTCATAGTTCTGGCCAGCACCTTGGCTTTCAATTAGATTACCCACAACACGCAATGCAGCACCTGTTGTTATCCGTTTTAACACCTCCTCGTCAAAATTAGCGTTATCAGCAACCACTTGAATATTATTAATAGTAGAACCATCATTCATAGCAATGAACGATACATTTTTGCTACCTCTTTTGGTTCGCACCCACCCTTTAATCGTAATTCCGTTTTGTGTGCCTTCACTGGCCAACAGGTCTTTGATCTTTGTTCGCATTGGTATTGTCTAAAATCTGTCTCTTATACACATCTGACGCTGCCGACGATCTACTCTGTG
>CAJXPI010000066.1 GCA_913057875.1 uncultured Flavobacteriales bacterium | reverse complement strand
AGATGCTCAGGAGTCTCGTGGGCTCGGAGATGTGTATAAGAGACAGGTAAAATACACCCTTGCTTTTGAAGATGGAACCAAAGAAATCAGGTATGTAGACAAGGCATTAATTTCTGTGGGAAGAGTTCCTAATTCCGAGAATATCGGGCTAAAAGAAATTGGATTAAAACTAAATAGTCGAGGATATTGTGTGGATACAGAAACACAGACAAGCATTCCTAATATTTATGCCGTGGGTGATTTTACAGCAGATATTGCGTTGGTTAATATTGCCGAATTAGAAGGGCGCCATGCGGTAGATTTAATGTTTAATCCGAAACCTCCTAAAATCAACTACGACAATATTTCAACCATTATGTTCCTTAATCCGGAGGTGGCGTCAGTAGGAATAAATGAAACTCAGGCCAAACAAAAAGGAATTGCCTATCGGGTAGCAAAAATGAGCTATGAGTTTATGAACCGAGCTATTGCCATGCGACAAAAAGAAGGTTTTATCAAACTCATTGTCAGCGATGACGATGAAATGACCATTTTAGGAATGCGCGTACTTGGAGCCCATGCATCCAGTACAATTGAGGCCATTGCCCTTTTAATCTCTATGAAAAAAAGTGTACGTGTTTTAGCTGAACTTATTCATGCCCACCCTTCCATACCAGAAGGAATTCAAGAATGTGCTCGCATGCTATTAGGTAGCTCCATTAATAAACCTGAAGTGTTTACAAATGGTTTAAACTGTTACGTGGTTAAAGAGGACGGGACCGTAAAAAATTTATAAATTGTCACTTCCTATTAAACTACGATAAACCGCTTTTAAATGAGTGAAGAAATTTTACGGGCCTTAATGCAATTATTTGCCTTAGCGTCTAATACATCAGATGTTACCAAAGAAAGTAGAGAAATCATTCAACACTCACTGAGTTCTGAGTTACGTAAGGAGCGTGTGGATATTTTTCTACGTATGTACGATGAATATCTGGATGAATTTCATTCGGGAAAAGCAAGTTATGAAGAAGCATTAAACCCTGAAAACGTAAAAAGCATATGTGAAAGCATCAATAGTAATCTAACACGAGTTCAAAAATTTGTTGTTCTTTTTAGACTACTGGAATACATCTATGCTGATGGAAATATTTCTGCCCATGAGGCCGAGTTTTTACTCATGCTAAGTAATACCTTCAGTATTCATGAAGAAAACTTCCAGAATGCGGTAAAGTTCACTCAAATTAGCGAAAGTTATTGTCCGGATTTCAGTCAGCTAATGATTGTTTCTAAGGAACAGATTCGCGAATTTGAAAAAACGAAATACATTTCAGGAGCCAATTTTGAAGGTATCCTCGCTATCCTGCAGATTAAAGATATCAACATGTACGTATTCCGATATGTAGGCAATGATAGCTTATTTCTTAACAGTACCGCAGTAGTTCCTGACCGCACTTACATTTTTAACAGTGGTTCGGCTCTACGAGGAGCCAAAATGTCACCTGTTTACTTTAGTGATATTCTTTCCGTTTTTGTAAATGAATCGGCTCCAGAAAAGTTGGTCATTCAAGCAAATAAAGTGTCCTATAATTTCCCTTCTGGAGGTGTAGGACTTCACGAATTTTCGTTTAGAGAAAGGACAGGTAGATTAGTGGGTATTATGGGAGGAAGTGGCTCAGGAAAATCAACCATGCTCAATGTTTTGAATGGTAACTACGCGCCCACTTCTGGCAATATTACCCTGAATGGGTTCGATATCCATACCGACAAAGATAAATTACAGGGTGTAATCGGTTTTGTATCTCAAGATGACTTATTGATTGAAGAGCTTTCGGTTTTCGAAAACCTTTTTTACAGTGCCAAGCTGAGTTTTTCAGACCTTACCGATGAACAAATTCGTCAAAAAGTACATACTACTCTTCATTCGTTAGGATTATACAAAGCCAAAGATTTAAAGGTTGGAAACCCTATTGAGAAGGTCATTTCAGGCGGGCAGCGTAAACGACTGAACATTGCCCTAGAACTTATTCGTGAACCTTCTGTATTATATGTAGATGAACCTACTTCCGGGTTATCTTCACGAGATTCTGAAAAAATCATGGATTTAATGAAAGAGTTGGCGTTAAAAGGCAAGCTAATTTTCATTGTAATTCATCAACCGTCTTCCTATATTTTTAAATTATTTGATCGTCTTTTATTATTAGATAACGGTGGGTATACCATTTACTACGGAGAACCTATTGAAAGTGTCTCCTACTTTAAGGACCATGCGAATCATTTAGATGCCGATGAGAACGAATGTGCCACTTGCGGTAATGTTAATTCAGAACTCATCTTTGACATTATTGATCAAAAGGTGGTGGATGAATATGGTAAGAAAACCGAGCGTAGAAAAACAATGCCTGCCGAGTGGTTTAAAAAATACAATCGAAACGTACCCGATAGTGTTAAGAATCCGCAGGTGATAAGAAAAAATCAACCCTCCAACTCGTTATCTACTCCAAACAAGTTTGAGCAATTTAGAATATTCTTAAAACGAGACACTCTTTCCAAATTAAGTAACAAGCAATATTTAGCTATCAACCTTCTAGAAGCACCTTTATTAGCATTTTTCATTGCATATTTTGTAAGGTATTCTGCCTGGACCAGACATGGTCCGGAACCTTACAAATTCTTTTTTAATGAAAATATACCTGCCTACATTTTTATGTCGGTGGTAGTGGCATTATTTATTGGAATGACCGTTAGTGCGGAAGAAATTTTTAAAGACCGAAAATTATTAAAAAGAGAGAAATTCTTGAACTTAAGTAGAGGTAGTTATCTTTTTTCCAAATTTGTGTTGCTCTTTTTAATTTCAGCGGTACAAACGTTTATTTTTATTTGGATTGGTAATTCTATTCTTGGAATTGAAGACATGAATTTCAGATATTGGTTAGTCATGTTTTCCACAGGTTTCTTCGCCAACATGGTAGGATTGAATATATCAAATAGTTTCAAATCTGCGGTGGCCATTTATATTCTTATTCCATTTATGATTATTCCGCAATTAATTTTTAGTGGAGTTATTGTAAGTTTTGACCGCTTAAACCCTACCGTAGGTTCTCGCACGGTAGTGCCTATAATTGGAGAAATTATGGCTTCAAGATGGTCCTACGAGGCGTTAATGGTTACTCAATTTAAAGATAATCCTTTGGAGGCTAAACTGTACCCATTTGATCATGAAATTAGTCACTACGGGTATTTAAAGTCTTATTGGACGGTAGAATTAGAATCTGAATTAGAGTTTCTAGATCTAAATTTAAGTAACGCAGAAAATGAAGAGAAGGTCAACCGTATTTCTAAAATTGTACAGTACGAATTAAGTAGTTCGCACCCAGGAGTTGATTTTCCAAGTTACCAATTTGGTTCTGATTTAAATTATGAAACACTTACCCACGAGCGTATTGCCAAAATGCAATTGTATTTAGATCAATTCAAAAAATACATGAATAAAGAATTCATGAAAGCCTCAAAACAAAGAGATAAAATGATTTATCAACTGGAAAAGGATTTACCGGAGGGAGATAATTTTAATACATTGAAAGAACGATATTGGAATCAATCAGTTACAGATATGGTTCGACTTAACAACAAGTTCAACAAGGTTATTGTATATGACGAAAAACTGATCCCTATAATTGACCCTGTATTTAGAGATGCTAAAGGCTTCCGATCACACTTTTACGCCTCTACTAAATTACTGGGGAATAAGAAGATTGAAACCTTTTGGTATAATATTGGAGTTATCTGGTTAATGAGCCTTATTATGATGGTTACATTATACTTCGACTTCTTTAAGAGAATGATTCAACTATTTGATAAAGAGAGACCTAAAGATTAAAAACCATAGAAGTAATTAAAAAAATGCTGTTGAAAACAAAAAGCTAAAAAGACTGTTTTCGCCAATTATCGTTAAATGATTGTGGTAAATTTGATAAGAACCAAACAAACCATGATGGAAACAAGTAGACTAGAACTTATCACAAACATGCATATTAAAAGTCCTAAAGACTCTTATTTAGCATTTGCAGCAGCCATAGAAAACCAAATGGCGGGTAACCGTCAAAAAGCCATTCAAATAATTGAAGGCCTTATTTCTTACGATCCCGATTACTCTCAGGCCTATTACCGCTTAGGTAAAATGTATGAGAATAGTAAAAAATTAAAGAAAGCCATTTCAACCTATCATATAGGTAAAAAGATTGCTTTTAAAATGAAAGATGAAAAATCTATTGGTGAAATCACCGAAGCATTAATGCTTTTAGATGCAGAGTAAAGTTCTTAGTAAACTTTAGTATCTTTCTCTTATGATAAAACGTATTGCCATTGTTTTTGTTTTTTTCTGGAGCTTAACTTCTGGTTGTAATGTATTTGCCAGCAGTGCATCTTCTAATTCTGATTCTCTTCAACAGGTTCGAACACAAATTTTTAAGCTTACCGCACAACTAAAAGCTATTTCATTACAGATTGAGGCCTTAAATACAGGAATAGGTGCTGACTCGACTGTTGTTGACTCTAATCAAGTGACCATAGCTAAAACACAAATTGAAGACACCGCTTGGGTTATTTTCCAGGGGGATACCCTATGGCCCATCTATGTGAGTAAGGGTGCGGACTCTCCAGAGTTTCGAGTTAAACAAATAGTAGGTAAACTAAATGCCGTATCCTTTTTTAAAATTGATAAAACATTTGACTCCTTAACCACCGTTCAAGACAACCTTTTATTAAATATCAAATCGGGTGGTGTGGTATTTTTCTCTGTTACCCTCGAAGATGCCATTGTAAACAAAACCACTCAGGCAGATCTTGCTAATAAATACATTACGCAACTTCGCAACCATTCCAGTACCCAGGCCCTACTTCAAAACAATCAAGATATTTTATGGCGTATTGGAAAAGTTTCAATTGTAATAGTCGTATTAATAGGTTTAGTAAAACTCTTAAATATAGGATATCGAAAAGGGAAACTTTTTATTATATCCTCACGAGGCAACCGATTAAAAGGATTCAGCATTAAGAACTTTGAGATTATTAATGATGTACAAGTATTAAAAATTATTTTGTTTTTGTTACGTGTTGCAAGGCTTATCACGGTATTGATTTTGATTTCCTTTTCCCTTCCTATTATTTTTAGTTTATTTCCTTGGACCGAATCTTTAGCGGACACCCTGCTGGGATATTTCTTAGATCCTTTGCATGATTACTTCTGGTTGTTTGTGCATTACATTCCAAACCTAATTTCTATTATAATCATCTCTTACATTGGTCATTTTATTCTAAAGTTTGTAAAATACCTCTCAGGCGAAATTGAAATCGGGAATTTAGAAATTTCTGGCTTTTATCCGGAATGGGCTGTACCTACTTACAACCTGGTTAGATTTGGATTATACATTATCATGCTGATTTTTATTTTCCCATTTTTACCAGGTTCAGACTCCCCTATCTTTAAAGGAGTATCTGTATTTGTGGGTATCTTGATAACAATGGGATCCTCTTCATCCGTAAATAACATCGTTGCCGGATTAATTTTGACTTATATGCGTCCCTTCAAGAAAGGAGATCGAATTATGATAGAAACTATTCAAGGCTTTGTGACCGAAAAAACCTTATTAGTTACCCGTTTGCGCACCTCAAAGCAAGAAATCATAACTATACCTAATTCTAAAATTTTGAATACCAATATCATTAATTATAGTACTTCTATCCAGGAAAATGATGGGGTAATTATTCATAACAAAGTTACTATAGGATATGATGTACCTTGGAGAAAAGTACATAAGGCTCTTTTAAAGGCAGCAGATCAGATTGATACTATAGCGAAAGATCCAAAGCCATTCGTATTACAAACTTCACTAGACGACTTTTACGTAGCATACGAAATAAATGCCTTTGTTACCAATGTCAAAACATTGATTGGAACTCAGTCAACCCTAAATGAACAGATTCAAGATGTATTTAGAGATGAAGGTATTGAAATTATGTCGCCCCATTATAGCTCCTGGCGAAACGGAGAAGAAATAACTATTCCTAAAAAGGTAAAAGAAGATTATAGTTTCAAAGTTGAACAAGTAGATGACCATACACCAGAATTGGATGAACAAACCGAGCAAGAAGAGAAACTAGCCAAAGAACAAGCCAAAAAGAAAAAAACGGAAGCTCCTAAATCCTTCTCCGATCTCATTGAAAAGGTAACAAGTGAAGAGGATAGTCAGGAGGAAGAATCAAGTGACCGTAAGGAAGAATATAAACAGTCCCCTAAAGACGAAAAGAATTCTTCGGGTTCCGGTACCGATTCAAAAAAGAAGTAGTAATCATCGCCTACCTTCTATAAAGTATCTTATGTTTATCCCTCTGCGTTTATTACATTTGGAGACAATAAATAATTCAACAACATAATGAGAACGAAAACTTTTATGGGGGCCGCTGTTGCCGCCATTATCATGAGCGCTTGCGCAAGTGATAAGGCCGCTGAAGCTCCTACTAAACCAGAACTGGAAATGACCGAGGAAATGGATAATTTTGATTGGATCGTTGAGGACTTTGCGGATCTTCGAATTTTAAAATATCAAATTCCGGGTTGGGGTCAACTAACTCTTCAGCAACAAAAATATGTATACTATCTAACCCAAGCCGGTTATGAAGGTAGAGATATTATTTGGGATCAAAATTACCGTCATAATCTAACAATACGAAAAGCATTAGAAAACATAGTGACCAATTACACTGGTGTGAAACAAAGTGCGGATTGGGATGCTTTCATGGAATACACAAAAAGAGTGTGGTTTTCGAACGGGATTCACCATCATTATGCCAACTATAAATTTACCCCTGGGTTTAGTCAAGAGTATTTCGAATCTTTAATGGCCGCAACTGGTACAGAACTGGATGCGGAGGTTATAGCAGCTATTTTTGATCCGACTAAGGATGCTAAAAAAGTGAACTTAGATGGTAAAACTGATTTAGTCTTAAATTCGGCTATTAACTTCTACGATCCAGACATTACACAATCAGAAGCAGAGACGTATTATGCATCTATTATTGATACTTCTGATAAAACGCCAATTTCTTATGGATTGAATACCAAATTAATACGCGATGAAAATGGAAAAATTACTGAAATAGCGTGGAAAGCTGACGGGATGTACGGTGCAGCTATCACTAAAACAGTAGCCTGGTTAGAAAAAGCGGTTGAAGTTGCCGAAAACGAAGCACAAGCAGATGCCTTAAAGTTATTAATTGAGTATTACCAAACTGGTGATCTTAAAACTTGGGATGCCTACAACATTGCTTGGTGTGGCGCTACGGAAGGCGATATTGATTACATCAACAGTTTTATTGAGGTATACAACGATCCATTAGGATATAAAGGATCTTACGAAACTGTGGTTCAAATCAAAGATTTTGAAGCTTCTAAACAAATGGCTGTGGTAGCAAACAATGTGCAATGGTTTGAAGACAATTCATCTATCATGGATGAGCACAAAAAGAAAAAAGTAACAGGTGTTACCTATAAGGTAGTAACTGTTGCTGGTGAAGCGGGTGACTCTTCTCCTTCTACTCCAATTGGGGTGAATCTTCCAAACGCCAACTGGATAAGAGCTACTCACGGATCGAAATCAGTTAGTTTAGGTAATATTATTGGCGCTTATGATCACTCTAGTGGGGGTTCTTACATTGAAGAATTTGGGTATTCCCCAGAAGAGATTGAAAGAACAAAAACTTATGGTGAACTTGGTAGTAAATTACATACAGCACTTCATGAAGTAGTGGGACATGCTTCTGGTCAAATTAACGAAGGTGTAGGTACCCCAAAAGAAACGTTGAAGAACTACTCTTCTACTTTAGAAGAAGCTAGAGCTGATTTAGTGGCATTATATTACTTAATGGACGAAAAGCTAATTGAAATCAATCTCATGCCTTCTTTAGAAGTTGGTATGGCTGAATACGATTCATACATACGCAATGGAATGATGGTTCAGTTAAGAAGATTACAAGAAGGAGAAGTATTGGAAGAAGCGCACATGAGAAACCGTCAATTGGTGGCTTCATGGGCTTTTGAGCAGGGAGCTGCTAAAAATGTGGTTGAGCAAGTTGTAAAAGACGGTAAAACCTACTTTGTAATTAACGATTACATGGAGTTACGAAGCATTTTTGGTGACCTATTACGTGAGATTCAAAGAATCAAGTCTGAAGGTGATTTTGAAGCAGGTATGGCGTTGGTAGAAAACTACGGTGTACAAGTAGATGCTGAATTACATAAAGAAGTTCTAGCGCGTTCTGCTGAATTGAATGTTCCTGCATTCTCCGGATTTGTGAATCCAATGCTTGTTCCAGTAATGGACGGTGAAAAGATTATAGGATTTGACATTGAATATGCAAATTCTTTTGAAGAGCAAATGTTACATTACAGTGCTACTTACGGAAACTTGTAAGTAAAACCATATTATAAAGAAGCCGCTATTAAATGAATAGCGGCTTTTTTTGTGTCTTATGTTTAACCTAAATCAATGAAATGGTATTCATGTACTAGATCTTACCCAACTTAACACTAAGAAAAAAATCAATCAACCAACTGCCTTAGACAGAATTTTCATATAAAATCACGTCATTAACCAAACATTAAACTGACTTCATTAAAACAAATGACTCAATTTCTAAAGTTGACGCTATTTTTTAAAATCATTGATCTTATACTGAAAATCAAAACTGTATTGCTGACGCATCTTTGAATCACAGAAAAAGGGAAAAGTTTAATAGACAGATGATTCTCTCACTAACTACCACCACCTAGCAAATTAAGTCCTTGGAGACTTAAGCTGCTAACCACTTACAACACTAACCACCATTTTGAGGACTAACTACCTTCAAAAAATTTAACAGCTCCGACCACCTCGGAGCTGTTTTTTTATGCTATAGATTTCACCAAACTCCCTACATACCTTTAAATATTAACACCCCGTTAGGCCTTATTTACAATTCATTAACAGCTTTTTACTTCCTTAACCTCTTACTTCGTAGAGAATTAAAACTACACGTTATGAAACTTTTAAAAACAGCATCGCTCCTTACCCTATCTCTAGCATTTATTGCGGCCACGTATTCTTTTACCTACGAGACAGATTACGCCAGTTTAATACATCCAACTCCCGGGCAAAACATGAATTTGTTTGTTTCGCACGGTCATTGCAGCTCTCCTTTTGCAGGAAAAGTAGAGAACTTTAATTTAGAACTTACCCAGCGGTATGATCAAGGAAACCCTATGGAAGGAGCTAAACTTCAATTTGATATTAATCCCGCTACGTTTGCCGTTTGTGCCGATAAAGAATTTGTAAACAAGCTGCAAAAACCGGGATTGTTCTGGACCGATGATGCTGAAAAAATGACTTTTATATCCACCAATATTTATACTATGGGTATGGATTGGTACCAAATAAATGGAGACCTAACCATTAAAGGCATTACCCATGAAATGAAGTTTATGGTTACTGGAATACGCAAACCGCAACAAAGAATGGCTACGCAACTCATTTTTGAAGGTCAAGTAAATCTAGAAGATTGGGGTATTGATTACGACAAAGTGATAAACCGACAATCTAGTTCTCATCCGACTAAATGGATGCATTTAAATATGCAGGTGGAGATACTTATTAATTAGCGGGTGAACTTGGAGAAACCGCTAATTAATAAGTATCTCCAAAAGCAACACCTAAGGCATTTAGCCAAAATCCGCACTCTGTTGGTGTTAGATTAGTTGTTGGCGATTCCCAGTCAATATCAAATCCATTTTAACCCTTAACTCCTAAATAGGTAGCAATGTTTGCTGCAAATGCAACCAAACGGGAGGGTTGTTAATAATGGTTTGTAGATCAGTAGTAATCTCATCGCCATAAGCTAGTAAACCAAATAATATAATATCTGCATTTTGCGAGCGAGCATCTGCAACCTGATCGGCTAAAAATTCATTACTAGTTTGAAGCGTTGGTGATTTGGGATTAGTCATATCAATACCAAACCACCCAATACTCATGTAGTCAAGAGTGGCATACATACCATTGAGTTTTACAGAACTAAAATTACTGTTGGGTGAATTGTAAGTAACACCCGTTGGGTGTAGGTCGGAAGTCATCCAAGCACCAATGGCTCCGCTAAAGTTTTCTCTTTTTTTCATAGTTGATTCTTTATCAGGTTTACGTTTTAGAAGCTAAAAACCATTGCGTTATTAAACTTCCTCTTTTATTATTTTCTCAAACCTATTGAATCAATAAAGCAAAAAATAGGCTACTAATACCCTATAGTTTACTTCCAGTTCAATCCCTAAACTATAGGTGAAATCACTTGAAATAAAATTTGGAAAGATGGGGCTAGCTGATACTTGTGCTGAGCACTTGCACAAGTATGACAATCTACGTTTTTTTATTGTGGCAAGGTGCTGGGTGAATAGTAATCAAAGCTAAATCATTGGAATGGGCGTTAGTTTAGAATCAAACTTAAAATAAATCTAGGGCTTTTTTTTAGAATTACACTTTTCTTTAAGAGTTACAAACTCATCTTTTCGCACCAGCAAGTCATATTTAATGACGTTGTAATTTTCATTCTCCCAATAGGAAGTATTTCTATGAAACAACTTACCCAGACCTTTAAATCCAAACGTTTCTTCGGTTCCATGAATTAAACAGTTACAATACGCGCTGTCTTTATTTTCATTCAATAAAGATTGGTATGTGAGTTTCTTAAACTCCTCTAGTGTCGTGGCATTTGGTTTGTGCATATTGATTTTACTGCGCACACTATCTTGTTGGACATAGGTGACTTCAAATTCTTGTCCAGAAAAAATATCAAATCCATTCACCTCCTCAACCTTTACGGTTAAACCAGAGGCTACCGATTCTGTACGAGTTATCATATCATTGTCTGTCTGGAACTGATACGTAACGTAGATGTAATTGTTTTTATCATGGTAATTTTTCTTTACTTCTGTAATCACACCCATAGTATAGATTCCTTGGTCGGCAAATAAACGTTGAGTTTTGCCACGGGCATAATCTAAGTAAAAGCATAAACAGAAAACCACAACCAGAATACCCCCTCTAAACAATTTGTCTAATCCATCTAAATCACTCCATTTTTTTAGGACCATACTTTCTTTAGAATCCAGGAGCTTGGTCAAAAGGCGTTTTTTATCATCGGTTTTAACGTTTTGAATGGCCCATTTTTGCCATTTGTTTGAAACGTAAACCCATGAAGTAGTAATTAACAATAGTGTGAGAAACAGATTGAGGCCCAAATAATCAATTTCAGGTAATGGACCTTCTATTTCAAGTAAATCAAACAGCTTAAATAAACACCAAATAGCGCCTACTCCGCCTAAGAGGACAAGTAAAATTAGCCCATTCCCTAGGCGCATAATATACTTATAACCGTATGTCTTTGGTGATCTCACTTCAACTCAATTTTCTGACAAAACTCAATAATACAAATCAACTTCTATTCACAAAAACCCTTGAACTTTTAGAAATTATAAGATTAAAAAAGTTACTCCATTTGGGGCATTTTTTAATTTTTTGTGCTGCCTAAAAATAGGAAAAAGCAAGGTGTTACTTTACCTCTCTTTTCTGTAGAATCTCCTCCACCGCAGCTACCAATGGAGCGGTATACTTTTCCTTATTGAAATAAATTTCTACTAATTTTGGATCTGATCTAGCGTTCCAATGCTTTAAATAATGGGCTTTATCCTTTTGAAACTTTTCTACCTCCTTATCCGCAAGTTGTTGATCCCATTTTTCTTGATTACTTGAATAATCAAAAGCAACACCACACCAATTGGCTATTGCGGAAGCTATTGGTTTAACTTTAGTTATTTCTGAATCTACCATAACCTCAATGGGCAAGGTTCCTACTTGCACAAATAACTTGTAGTAAGAACCATCCTCATAATCTTCAAACTCTATAATTTTAAGGCCTGTGATTTCAGTAACTTCACCTATAAAATCATTAGAAAAAATCACTTTGTTATCTACTTTAGAGAATCGCAAAATCTCCCAATCTTCAGCGTATTTCCAATTCCAGTACAATAAGAATAAAGAGATAATAGAAACAAAACCTACTCCTGTATAACCAATTTCAGACTGGATTGGGTAATGATAAATAACGAAAAAGCCCAAAAGAAAGATCAAGACAATAAACCCTATTGCCAAAGACTTGCGATTACCCCTTTTTTTAAATTCCAAATCATCGGTCGTATGGGTTATTATATTTATTTCGGTGGTGTAAAACATTTCTTACTTTTTAAATCTCAGCAACGTAGGTACTTTCGAGTTCTTCTCGTTAGAGATAAACAAATCACCCTGAGCGTTAAAAGTGATGCCCTCCGGTTGGTGAAATACTTCTTGGTCCAAAAAGTGATGACTTTTTATTGCTCCATTATTATTCAGTACTAAAAGACTTTTTGAAAAAGAACTGAGCACGTAAATATCTCCATTGGGATGAATAGCAATACCGGAGGGTTTGAAGTTCTTATCCACCTCTTTTTTATCAATTTTAAAGGCGCGTTTCTTATCGTATTTCTCTTTGGTTAAGGAAAAAGAATAAATGTAAATATGATCCCGCTTTTTCTTTTCACCATGGGTTTTACAGGCTACAAGCAATTGGTTATTGCGCTCATCCACACATAGACCTTCAAAATCAAAGTTCTTATTGTTTTTAAACTTAAAATGTTCGGATTCTTTACCCGGTTGCGTTTTGTAAATTTTTCCATCACTACGCAGCACGTAGTAATAATTGTCATGATAAGCAATGCCTTCGTAATCGCCTTTCGGGCCAAAGTCAAAATGCTCTATTACTTTTCCGGTATTCGCATTCAACAAATACACCCGCCCTTTTTCATCCTGAACACTGGCTAAAACAGAATCAGAGATGAATTCTAGTCCAGAAATCTCATTTAGCTTTTTGGGTAATTCCAGTAAGACATCTGGTTTTCTCATGTCGTAGACTGATTTTTGAGAAATGCATCCCAAAGCAACAGCCATAATAAAAAGTAGCGCGATTTTATTCATGTGTAGTTTACGAAAATAGTACGGATGTGGTTGCAAAAAAGAATACTGTCTAAAAAATAGATAATTGCGTTTGGGTAGTTAATCGTTCTAGAAATTCCATTCCTTTATGTGAGTTCCCTTTTTCGTTGAGCATGGGGCTCCACACCGAAACCGCATATTTATTGGGGTAGATAGCTATGATCCCACCTCCTACACCACTCTTTCCGGGTAAACCTACTCTAAACGCAAACTCTCCTGATTCATCGTAAAAGCCACACGTTTGCATTAAGGCATTGATCCGTTTGGATTGGGTTACTGAAATAACTTGATGCTCATTTTGCACGGATTTACCGTTATTGGCTAAGAACAACATGAGGTTGGTTAATTCTTCGCATGTCATTTCAATGGAGCATAAATCAAAATAGAAATCGAGTACCTCATCAGGGGTGTTGTCAATATTATTCAACGACTTCAAAAAGTGGCACAAGGCAATGTTTCTATATCCCACTTCTTTTTCTGATTGCGCAATGGTACTGGAATAGTTTAGCGTTGGATTGTTAGAAATTTTACGTACCATCTCTAAAAATTCCTCTTTAGGACGATCTAACTCACTCACCAAAACATCGGCTACCACCATGGCGCCCGCATTTATAAAAGGGTTTCTAGGAATACCATTATCGGCCTCTAATTGCAATAGCGAATTAAATGCTGTTCCCGAAGGTTCTACGCCTACTCGATCCCAAATCTTTTCGCCTACCAAGCTATACGCTAAGCACAACGATAATACCTTGGCAATACTCTGTATGGAAAACTTCTCTTGGTAATCTCCTAGTCCTAAAGAACGCTCGTCAATACTAGAAATAAATACCCCAAATTTTTCAGGATTTACGGTAGCCAGTTCTGGGATGTATAACGCCCTTTTTCCTTGAGTTGGTAACGCTTTAACCTCCGTATAAATGGAAGTCATAATTTCTTTTATGCGGAGTTCTTCTGGCATACAGTACCTGGGGAATCTCTAGTTAGATTCCAGTTCTTCTTTCGCTCTTTTTACCAAATCTCGTTGATCTAGGGTCTTTTGTTCTAAAGCCTGTTCGTCTTTTTTCAATTGTTCTAGGTTATACCAATAATCACGAATTTCTGATTTCAAATCTAAAATCTCATCGTGACGCTTTTCAATTTCTTTTTCTAATGATTTACGCTCTTTATCGTACCCTTTTAATTTATCCTTTTCCTGTTTGGCATCCTCTTTACTAGTAAACTGAGTAGTAGCTACCTTATTCTTTTGCGTGGTGTAACGATCCTGTCTCTTATACACATCTGACGCTGCCGACGATCTACTCTGTGTAGATC
>CAJXPI010000065.1 GCA_913057875.1 uncultured Flavobacteriales bacterium | reverse complement strand
ACGAGATGCTCAGGAGTCTCGTGGGCTCGGAGATGTGTATAAGAGACAGTCCTGGAGTTGCCCAAAGCGGTATGATGCGCGAGTACATTATTCGTCATAGAAACCCCGAGAAACGGAAACTGGCTCAAGAAAAATCGCCTACACTCTACAACCTCATGCCTGATACGTATGGCGTGATGGTATATCAAGAAGATGTGATTAAAGTAGCCCACTATTTTGCGGGACTTTCATTAGCTGAGGCTGATGTATTACGTAGAGGAATGAGTGGCAAATACCGCTCTAGAGATGAGTTTTTACAGGTAAAAGAGAAGTTTTTTAGTAATTGCGATGCCAAAGGAAATCCACCCGATCACACGCAAGAAATATGGAGTCAGATAGAGAGTTTTGCAGGTTACGCTTTTGCCAAGGGACACTCGGCCAGTTATGCGGTTGAAAGCTACCAGTGTTTGTACTTGAAAGCTTATTACCCATTGGCTTTTATGGTAGCTACGATCAACAATGGCGGTGGTTTTTACTCGCGCCAACTCTACCTTCATGAAGCCCGAAAACATGGCGGAAACGTGCATTTACCCTGCATTAATCAAAGCAATAGAATTGCCGTTTTGTATGATACCGATATCTATCTGGGTTTTGGTTTTATTAATGGATTAGAATCTAACACCATTGCAGCCGTATTAACTGAACGTGCACAAATGGGGTTCTTTAGTGATTTTAGAGACTTTGTAGAACGTGTACCCATTTCACTAGATCAATTGATATTATTGATTCGTAGCGATGTATTTCGTTTTACCAAATCCAATAAAAAAGCTTTGTTATGGGATGCCCATTTACTGCTCAACAAAACCAAAAAGAAAGTAGCGCTCCCCTCTTTATTTCAAGCACCTGCTAAGTCGTTTGAACTCCCCACCCTTTGGAAACACGAATTAGAAGACGCTTTTGATGAAATTGAGTTATTTGGATTCCCGGTAAACACCGATCCATTTGATTTAGCTACCAAATTACCCAATTTTCCATTTGTAACCCGCATGTTTCCACGATACGTCAACAAAAAGGTGACGATGATTGGCTACATGGTTCATGTAAAGCGCGTACGTACCAAAACTGGAAACAACATGTTTTTCGGCACTTTTATAGATTCAGAAGGCGAATGGATAGACACCATTGTTTTTCCACCTGTAGCGGCTCAATACCCATTCACAGGACCAGGCAGCTACATCTTACATGGCAAGGTTACCGAAGAATTTGATTACCATAGTTTAGAAATCATTGCGCAAAAGCGTATTCCTAGTAAAAATGCCGATGATGTGGCGAGTAAGAAGTTGAAGGTGGGGAAACCCAATACAAACCCTTCAAATACATGACCTAAATCACACTTTATAAACCAAACAGTTCCATACTTTTGTACCCAACATATTATACATGGGCGACTCTAGAATAGCATCTAATAAAATACTGAAGGACAATGAGGACATCCTTAGTATTCAGCAAAAAGTCATCTACTTTTTATTGAGCATTATTTTCGCTTTTGGGTTGACTTACGCCCTATCTAACCCGGATTTAGGGCAAGATCAAATTTATGTACTCTTTCTCCTCTTTTTATCCATTGGACTTTGGATTACCGAGGCTGTACCTCCTTTTGCTGTGGGATTATTTATTGTTGGGTTTCTCATTTTTGCCCTAGGTTCTCATTATCAAGAAGTAGACCCAGAAAACGCATCGAGTTACGTCATGAAATACATGCAAACCTGGTCAAATAGTGTGATTTGGCTCATGCTTGGAGGGTTCTTTATGGCCGAAGGAATGCGTGTAGTAGGATTAGATAAAACTTTATTCAAAGTATCCATTTCAAAATTTGGAACACAACCCCGTTATGTATTGCTAGGAATTATGTTGGTTACGGCCATTTTCTCTATGATTATGAGCAATACCGCCACCACAGCTATGATGATTGCTGCGGTTATTCCATTTTTAGATACACTGAAAAAAGGCTCACCGTTTTCCAAAGCATTATTAATCGGAATACCAGCCTCTGCATCTTTGGGCGGCATGGGAACCATTATTGGCTCTCCTCCTAACGCCATTGCCATTGAGGCTCTAAATACGCACGGAATTCAGTTCGGCTTCTTAGAATGGATGATGGTAGGTTTTCCTATTGCAGTTGTAATGGTACTTGCATTTTGGATATTTCTAATTTCAAAATACGTTCCTAAATTGAGTACCATTGATTTATCCTTTTTAGACAATCTAGATCAAAAAAGTAGTTCTCCCGTATTTAAAATCAAAAAACGCCTGGTATCCGCCATCCTCCTACTCACTTTGATTTTGTGGCTTACTGGAAATCTACACGGAATACCCGCTTCTATCGTATCGTTTCTCCCTATTATTCTACTCACCATGTTTGGTATTGTAAGCGGTGAAGAAGTAAGAAAATTACCTTGGGACACGTTGATGCTCGTTGCAGGTGGACTCTCTTTAGGTTTAGCCATTAAAGAAACGGGATTGGCAGATTATTACGTTTCCCTACTCAAAGGTTTTGATATCAACTTCTATGTGATGATGATCCTGTTTTCGGTAATGACCGTGACTTTCTCTAACTTTATGAGTAACACCGCAACGGCTACTATTTTGATTCCCATCGCCATAATATTAGCCTCTCAAAACGCACTGATATTACCATTAGTGATTAGTTTAAGTGCATCGGCCGCTTTGTTTCTACCCATATCTACACCCCCAAACGCCATTGCGTTTAGCACGGGAAGGATTGATCAAAAAGATTTTATGTCAGGAGGATTTGTAGCCGCCATTCTAGCTCCAATAGTGATTATTATTGGAGTAATGACTTTTATTAATTTGTATTACTAGGATAAAATGGAGTCCATTAAAACCATATTAGCATCCAGATTTAATAAAGACGCCTTTTTAAGCGCTATCACCTCCGATAACGAAAAGATGGATGAAACCTTTCGAATTGCCATAGGAAATGAACATCCTATTGCTTGGCGAGCTGCTTGGGTACTAAATCATGCCTTAAAAAAAGAAACACTTCTCATTAAACTACATGAGTCTGAATTAATAGAATCCATACCTCACAAAGAAGCGGGACACCAACGGGAACTACTTAAACTTTTAGAGAAGATTGAAATTGAAGAAGAATACGAAGGCATTCTATTTGATCAATGCGTTTCCATTTGGGAGCGTATTGAAAAATCACCCTCCGTACGTGTTGTTGCCTTTAGAGTAATTGGTAAAATTGCTACCAAATACCCCGAAATGAAAAATGAAATAGAATTCCTTACCCAAGACCACTACGTAGAAGGATTAAGCCCAGGTATTAAACGTTCCTTTCAGAAGATTTTAGCGAAGATGCAAGTTAGATTTTACACCTAGGCTAAAAAATTAATTCTCCAATCCCCTTACTCAATAAAAGCATTAAAGTATTCTGTTATTCTATCCGAGTTATTCAGCGCAAAATCTTGGTATTGCGTGAATAAATCTTGATGGAAACAAGTAACAAAAACGTAGCAATCTAAATACCCCTGCTCTTGCATTTTTTTTGCTTCTACAAATTCATCATCTCCACTATTTTGTAGCATTTGTTCCCAACAGTATACTTCTAGATATTTGGTTTTAGTCAATCCATTACTTTCTAAAATCCGTCCATTTTCATCACAGTGTTCCAACATCTTATTTCCGGCTAACTGGTATTGATACCATGCATTATTTTCATTTGAAATAACATCCGTAATTGAGTTATTAACAACCATGGGGAAACATCCTCTTTGCGTCCATCCAATATCCAAATCTCCTCCGTTTAAATCTACCACATATTGAAGTTTACCATACATAGAAATGTCAGGATAAACCGTGAATGAAGCAATACCTTCTTCGATACTATTTGAATACAAGCCCTCTTTCGCATAAGCATCTAAAAGGTACTTTCTCGGCTCCAATTTATAAGGGAACTTCTCTTTAGCTTCTTTGAATTTACTAATGGCCTCGTTGTAATTTTTAATGAAATAATACGAATCGCCCAAATACAGTGATGCTTTATAAAAATTTGGTTCTTCTTCTACTGCTTTTTGATAGTTTTTAGCCGCCTCATTGTAATTACCCTGTTGAAACGCCTTTTCCGCTACTTGGTAATAAACCATGGCTTTTTCAGAAATATTGGTATCTACATTCACCGACACTTTTTCATTTCTAAGTAAAATAGCTGAAGAATATGCGGTATTTGACTTTAACGTAGCCATTCTTAGGGTATTGACATACGCATCATACATGGCATACGAAGGCACCATGGCGTTCATCATAGCTGCTAAATCACTCGCCATTTTTTGCGACTCTTCATCTCCTCCTCCTTCAACGGTGATGCTGTAAGTTCCTCGTTGACCTTTATTATCGTTCCATTGTTTTTGTTTTATTTTCGAAAGGAGATCCCACCCTTTTCCATAATAGGAATAATCGTCCAAAACCTCTTCCAACTGCTCACTGGCTTTCTCTATTTTGTTTTTTTCTAACAAGGTATAGACTTTATTCATACGCTTGTCTAGATCTGCATTTTGACTAAACCCAAAGGAAATTGAAGCAGCGGTTACGATTAAGGTAAGAATTATTTTTTTCATGTTTAGATTTAATAAAAAGGGAATTAATAATTAGTTGCGTCAATAATAACAAATTATTGGTGGATTAAAAACAGCGCACTCTACTTTACGATTTCTAATAGATTTCATCCGTTTTACTTCTTAATTTTAGCCAATCGTTAAAATTTACCACCAAAAGATTAAGAAAAATGATTAAGTGAAAGGTATTTACCCGTCCGGGTTCATCGTCTAACCCCATATTAAAAGAGGGTAAAACCATTGTAAATAAGCAATTTGAAAATAGAATTAACAAGGTGTCCTGAAGCATTAAACTCCAACTTTTTGAATTTTGAACCTTAAACAGAATCCAAGCCATAATTGGTATACAAATACCAATCACCCACCAATGAAAGGGTACATAGTTTTTAAGAGAAATAACTTCTAACAAATAATACAAATAACCAAACCCATACAACATCACAATTCCAAACATACTGTATGCTACAGCAATGGAGAAAAACAACCCGAAAAGCAGAATAAAAATGCGTTTTCTATTGGAAGTAAATTTTAAAATTTTATCTATCAAAATCATGTTTGGTCTCCAACCTCTATTATTCTCCTGCGCCTGCACCTCCAGCACCCTCTTGCAATACCCCAATTTCTTCAGGTATTTTGGTATAACACATGGGGCACCTTTTGTTACGTGCTTCAAATTCTAAACTACATTTTTGGCAGGTGTGCATTTTAGGTTTTGCGTTAGTAATTAAATACGCAGCGAGTAAAACCACCAACACCACCAAAAGAGCTATGACATTAAGAAAAGTAAATTCCATAACAAAATCAAAATGGAGATATTTTTACATTGTGAAAATACAGGTTAATCTCCAAGTATGAGCTAAAAAAATAAAAGCAGCTTGAGAAATACCTCAAACTGCTTTTTTGGGGAGGATTTAATCCAATTTTTCTAACAATGTTTTAGCTGCTAACTTTCCCAGTTCATTTGAGGCTAAAGGACTAGCTCCGGTAATTAACCTTCTATCTAAGCATACCGTTTTGTCTGATTTGGTATTCATCAAATTAACACCTAAGCTTTTTAACTTCTCGCTTAAACCAAATGGCATATGTCCGGGTAAATATCCAATCATAGGCGTTTGTTTATCTACAGAATCTGGAAAAACCGCCATATTATAACCTTCATATAAAAACTTTTGATCATTTAAAGTGGTTGCTAAAAATGAACCTGGTCCATGACATAAACTTATGGTAAACAATTGATTTTTATCTGCCCATTTCAATATTTTGCCCACATTTTCATCTTCCGGAATTCCAATCATAGAACCATGTCCTCCAGGAACGAAAACCGCAGCGTAAGATTCGGAATCATCGAGAGAAGAATCTATAAACTTGGATAAGCTAATGGGCCTCTCAAAATTCTTTTTCAATAAATCATACAAACCCTTTACATGCGCATCTTTGTTAGGAAATGCCCACATTTCAAAAACCACAGGCTTCCCATTGGGTGTCGCGATATCAAATTCAAATCCCGCATTTTTTAAATGAAGCATCGGTAGCAAGGCCTCAATTGGATGATTTCCAGTAGAAAACATTTTACCATTTTTCATTTTCAGATTTTTATGTTCTGTAAAAATGACTACTATTTTCTTTCTTTTCCCTGTATACTTTTCGTAGGTAATTTTTTCAAAATCAGAAACATCTACGGTCCCTAGTTTTAATGCTAACTTTGACGGACGGTACGATCCATCTAATTCTAATTTTGGAGCTATTCCGAGTAAATTTTTCAACATAACAATTGGTTTATCAATACGATACAAATGTATGGAACGTTATTCTCAAAAAAATTACCCTATGGTAATAAAGCTATTTCTTTACTCTTTCTGCCCTAATTCTACTTAAGCTTTGTTGGGTCACACCTAAATAGGATGCAATATGATAATTAGAAATATTTTTTTCAATATCAGGATATTGCTGTAAAAACAAACTATATCTTTCAGATGCGGTTAATTGCAATTGGTTTAAAATTCGTTTATTTAAACTTACAACATTTCCCTGTAAAATAGTTCGTTGAAAGGGCTCAAACTCTGGAAACATCTCAAAAATACCCTGCAATTTCTCAATACTAAAAACAACAAGACTACAGGTAGTTACACATTCTATGGTAAGTGTAGCTGGTTCATTTCCATACATGGCAATAAAATCACTCATCCACCAGTCTTTAATGGCAAATTGCAAAGTATGCTCCTTCCCATTTTTATCAATACAATAGGATCGCAAACAACCACTTAACACAAAATAGGTACTTCTTACCGCCTCACCTTCTCGAACTAAAACTTCGCCCTTTTTTATTTCCTTAATTTTAGAAATACTTCTTAAATACGCCTCCGCTTCTCCACTTAACTTGGATATTTTCTTTATTTTTTTTATTAATTCTTCCAAGATTCAAATTATTAATGTGGTGATTTAAAATTCCAAAAAGTCCTACTTCTTTTTCTGTTTTTTAGCTTTCACGCTATAATCGTCAAAAGTTCCAGTAACATTAACATTAAGATATTTTACTTTTTTATTTGGGTCAACCTCTACAATTTCATCTTCAGCATTTGGGTCTTTAGCTTTGGCTCCAAACAACTTGTTTTTAGCGGCTGTTTTCACCAAACTCCACGGAATACGGAAATAATAATCCATATTATCGTTCATATCCTGGGTACCCGAAATATCCATATGTCCTAAGGTGGATTCAATCGTCATATTAGGAATAGTCATTACTCCATTCGTAATGTCCATATGGTTTTGTAAGGTATCAAACTTAATGCTGGTTAGATCTTTATCTCCAAAATAATCAGACAACATCAACACCGGATCGTAGTTTTCCAATCGGCCATCCAGTACCAATACATCCATATGCACCTCCGATTGATCTAAATCCACCACCATATCAGGATACACTCTAATGTTACCGGTAATGGTAGAGGTTAACTTACCATGCAAGTTTTCCGAAACGATTTCTTCTTGACCAAAATTCTCAAATTTGAATAGCAATTTATCCAATTCCACTTCCGTTAAATCCATTTTTGGCTTTAGATAAATGTGCTCTGGATCACTTCCATTAAAATACCCATTCATAGCAATATGACCACCCGCAGCATCCATACTCACGGTGTCTAAATAAATGTAATGATCCTTAGTGGTTCTTAGTTGCGCTTGTAGGTTTTTCAAATCCAAGCGGTGGTAAATAAAGTGGCCAATATCTGCATTAAATTGCATATCGGTAAATGGCATTTCATACAGGTTAAAAGCTTCGGCATGCTCTTCCATATCTTCTGTGGTATGCACCTTAGAATCAACTGGCTCCTCTTCTGAAGACTCATCGTATCTGGATAAAGCATCAAAATCAATAAAGTTAGATTTTAACCAAAAGTGATTATCACGTTTTTTTATGGCTTCATCCTCTCCTAGGTAGTAATTCATATCCATCAAGAAGTCTGTACGACCCATTTTACCTGCAAATTTCTGCACCATTATATGATCGTCTTCGTAATGAAAACGTCCATTGAAGTTTTCAAACCTTAGCGGATGAATATGCATTTTACCGTCTAGTTTATCTAACTGCATATCAATGCTATGCAAGTCGTTATTAATGTAATGCATGCTACTGGAAACGTGTAATTTCAAACCATCAATTTCTTCATGTCGGTAATCTTCTGGCACATGGTTTTGACCTCCATACGCAAACAGATTATTAAACTTGAGCATATCTGCCGTTATCGTAATGTCTAAATCTACATCCCCGTTTAACTGCTCTTGCATCCAGAAACTATAATCATGAATTAATCCGTTAAAATGAAAGTCGGAAGAATCAATTTCCCCTTTAAAATCAACAATGTTGAGATCGTCATCCTTAATAATTACATCCGCATGAAAATCATGTAAGGTGTGCGGATAATGCTTTAAATCGGCATAGAAATCATCTACAAAAAACTCTCCTTTAGGTAAATGTCGGTACTCGGTAAAGGCATTTCCTAAAGCGTCAAATGAAAATACTAGACTTAAACCTTCAATTTGCTCATTCACTCCTGTAGAGTCTTTTTCAGAATATTCGGTTAATTGGGCTACATCTAGCATTTTAGATTTAATCTCTAAATGCGCCTTTACGGGAGTAGAAGCATGATGTACAATAGCCGGTAAATCAGAAAGATAACCAGATAACGATAAGTCAGAATTTCCTAAAAGCATATGGAAATGATTTAAATCTGCTTTTTTTCCATTCATTTCTAAATGCACATCTAAATCTTTTAAAGGTGCTGGTAAATCACTGGCATTTAAGGAAAGGTCTTCTACCTTCAATTCCGCATAATAGGCCTGATTTAACTCGTTCAATGCTTTTTCAGGATGATCTAAATCAATTACATCATGAAATTTCAGTTTCATAGCTACACTCCCCTTTGCATCCTCTACATCTTCTAGATTTAAGAACCCTACAATAAATGGAATTTCAAAATCTGCCTCCAATTCCATACTAATCTCCGGTTCTTCAAAATTGGAAACTATCACATTACCCACAAAATTTCCCTTTTCTAAATTACCTACCATATCGGTTAAGGAAAACTCCATGGACTCCAAGTCTCTTTTTTCACCGTTCGTGAAATGACCGGAGAAACCCATGTGGTCAATTCTTCTTTTCTCTGAAGAGTTTTCTAAGAAGGCTTCGGAAGCGCCAAATTTCGCATCTATAAATGGTTGTCGGCCATTTGTAGTAGGTCCTTGTAAAATGGCATTGAAATAAATATGACCCGCATTTTCGTAACGTTCCAGTATAGGGATTACCTCTTCAGGGGCAAAAGCGATGAACATGTCAAAATTGGGTTTTGTTCCTTTAATAGCGATATCTAGATTCATGTCGTTTCGGGTATCAATACTTCCCTGCAATTCAAAATCACCATGTTCCATCACAATTCCAGAAGGCTTAAAACTCACAACTCCAGTAGTTTTATCGAACTCTAAATCGGTATGAAACTCAAAGTGTTTATGCTTTAAATAAGTAGTATCACCATCGTTCATCACATTCAACTCCAGCCTACTATCAATATGCGATGCAATTACATCGTTATTTGTTTTAAACCCGCCTTTCGCATGGTAGATGTAGGTTTCAATATCCGTGTTAGTAGCCTCTTCTCGTTGATGAATATCAATGTTATGAAATTCAATTTTACGTAAATGTACATGAATAGGGTCTCCATCTTCCTCTTTACTTGATGACATGGAAAGCGCATTTTCTACGTTGGTTGTTCCATCTGGATGAAGAACCAAATCAATAAAACCATCCTCAACAATTAAAGAATGGATGTCATAGTTGCCTGAAATGATATCCCAGAATGCAAAACCGGTATAAATATCAGCCACTTCTACAATGGGGGCCGAGTTTTCATCTTTGGTTTCATAAATATGAACGTCATCTACCTTTAAAGATATATCCGGGAAATTAGAAAAAGGGGCCAAATGAATATCTCCCACTGAAATTCTCCCAGAATAGGTGGCGTTTAAACCCTTAATTTGCGATTGAACAATGGTATCTTGCTTTAAATAAGCCACAATTATAATGGTGGATAATAGTAAAACAGGAACTACAATTACCCCTACAATAAGACCTTTGATTCGTTTAGTATTCATAATTGAAAACTAATAAATATCGACTAGTTGCCTAACGAATATTTGGTCAATTAAAGGTTATTTTTTCACAGAAATAATGGAAGGCTCGATAAAAAACGACTTCCCTAGACCAAGAATACCCACAGCTATTACCAAATGCTTTAGGGTATGCCCACTCCAAAAATAGATTAGCTGTTGAATTTGAAAATCATAATGCTCAAATAGCTTAGCTAAAACGTAGGCTATCACTAACATCCAGTAGCCTTTTATAGAATCGCGTTTAGAAGTAAAAAGCAATAAAATTACCAACATGGCCAAAAGAGGATAAAACTGCACTACCGCATATACTTTCAAATCATCAAAAGCCATCCAATAGGCCACGGAAAGTAAACCGGTCAGCAATAAGGGGTATAAAAGTTGCCTTCCCATTTTTGCATTGATAAACTCACTTATAACGATAGAAAACAAAGACATAAAGGCAATAGTCATAGGTAATCTATCCCATACTAAAGTTTGGCTATTGGGGTTTAAATGGTAATAACCAGAGCCTAAGGCAACCAGGGTAACCCCCATAAAAAACAACTGGTACTGCCTACGCTTTCCTTTTAGTTTCCTCGTGTTTAATAGACCCCAAATACCTACCATAAGGAATGGGATATTTGAAATAACATTCCAAAAGTTTGGAATACTCCAAATAGTTTGTGAATCACAGAATTGATGATAGCTTTCTTGTTGGTTTATGGGTTGTAACCATACAATTCCTAGTAGGGAAATCAACAACAGTGCTGCTAAAAGTATAAATCCGAGTCTCTTTTTATTCATAAGCATTAATATTGGTTAAACAATGATGCTCAATATATATATGCTACATTAGCTCTCTCATTCTTTTTAAAAGTCGTTAACATTAAAAAAGGTTAATTAAACCATTTTATGGGCAAACAAAAAAACCGAATCCATGATTCGGTTCTTTAAAAAAGTAAAAACTTAATTGGACCGCAGCTCTATTTTACATTACCACGGACATTAATTAAATATTCTCGAATTCCTAAAATAGATTCCTCAGGCAATTGATAAGCTACATGAGGATTTTGGGTTAATACCGTTTCAAACAAGATGTAATCGTTAATCATTCCTTGATCCAAAGCCATCTTTAATGCCTTAAATTCTGGATTTTTTTTCATTTGTTTTTTTGAAAGTCCAGCTAATAAACTTGCAATAGCCTCCTTTTCTTCTAACGTGGAATAATTTCCTTTAGCAACACCCATAGATTCACTGTAACCTGGTTCAAACGCCCATACAGACTTCACCAAACCAAACCCCAACCAATCTTTATCAAACTTCAAACTATATTCTACGGGCGAAATACTATCTAGTTTAATTTGAGGATTAAAACTCCAATCTGAAGTGGATAATTTGTTCTGTTTGTAAATTCGATCAAATGAACCTCTTAAACGTGGATTGTTTCTATTTAATATTAAAGCAATGGAAATTTCATTTAAAGCATCTTCTTTTCGCTCCAGAACATAATAGGCATCTGCTAAAAACCAATGCGCCATGTAATCAATATAATTGTGTTCAATGGCGATTTTATACCATTCAATAGCCTTTTCATAGTTCTTTTCGGCCTCATACATCTGGCCAATATAGGTCATTACTTCATAGTAATTAGAATCCGATTCGAGTACCTGTAAGTACAAGGATCTAGCTAGTGTATAATCATTCTGAGCATATTGTTTTTCTGCTAACCCAAGTAATTCTTTGGTTTCATCACTTACCTCATAGGCATATGTAACCATTTTTCCATCTATAGTAGTGCGGTAATAATGATTGTAATTTAATCTACTTGAACGATCCGGTACAGGAATAGGTTCTTCTAGAATTCCCAATTCATAGGTCAACTCCGATTCTTCAATAATTTTAAAAATTTCTGCGGGAGTATGAATGTTTTGAGCGTAGGTAAACGAAATGCAGCATAGCATGGTAATGGTAATTACAAGGTATTTCATGTTCAAGTTATTTAAGTATTAGATTATCTGTATATAGACTAACGTAAAAAAGTGTAATCAGGTGGGTGGCAAAGCCATTTAGGTTACCGGCCTAAATTAAACTTTTCTGAAAAGAATTAATACCTTCTCGCTTTTAATTTTCCGAATGCAAAAATTGACTCTTTTTACGCACATGTATTAATCTAATTTGAATGATATATCATTCCTTAAAAGCAACCGTTTCTTTTTTGATTTCATCCCGTTTAGAAACTCCAAGTAGTCTTGTTTTGTTTGAAACTGGCTGTAGGATACATTAGATACCCACTCCATTACCATAGCCGTATTTCCAATAACAATTTGACTGGGTGAAAGATGTAGTTGCGTAAACAAACTAATCTCTGGCTGCATCCCAAAGGAGTTGTTATATTCATTTTTTGAATGGGTAATGCGATCACATACCCATACCTTAACTGCTACCCCTTTATACTGACTAATGGAATAAACAAAAAGACTATCTCCTTCACTTTCTATGAAACCATAATCAATGGTAGATCTGGATTTTATTTTCTCTACCGACAAATTTCCATCGACATCGAAATGGTAAGTTTTTTCATTGAAATTAGAATATACCTTTATACCATCTAAACTACCATCATACTTCCAGAACAATTGAACCAAATCATTTTCTATACGAATGAAATCAATGAACTCCCACATGCTCTCTTCCATTTTGGATTGAATTTTTAAACTATCATAAGGAGACTTTATAAATGCTTTATTAAACATCATGGGATACTTCATATGGTAACGAGCACCTGAGACTTCCTGCCCCATCACATATGAGTGAAAAAGATTTATAGATAATAAAATAGGTAGTAAATATCTCATGTAAATATGTAGTTCCATTTCTATTTTATCTTAAATAGGATTGCCTATTACCCATCCATTTAGGCTCTGGTTTTCTGTACTGGAAAGATATTAGAAATATTCTTTAGAATTATTAGTGATTCTGGAATTACAATTCTTCTTTTTTTTAAAAAAAGAGAGGATTCTCTTAACCTAACACTTAGTCTTCTCGTTCAATAGCTATCCTTTTTAGGTAAAAAGAACATGTAAATCCTTACCTGATAAAACTTCTTTATTTAAAGCCCTTAAGGTAGTTACTGGCCAATTTTTCTGGATTAAATTTGCTAAAAACCCAGGAAGTTTACCTTTAGGATCAACCTTAATTTCAACTATTGTTTCAGTTATACCTGGCTGAATTTCCTTTAAACGAAAAACTAATTTTTGTAATTCTCCTCGCACCCGATCCTCTCTTAAGGGATGTTTTGGATGGGTAGTTGATGTTATTTTAAGAGTGGCGGTTGGCTCCTTTATTTCTAGGTCAAGACTCCACTTTGCATCTAAAACGTATTCTCTATCCGAAATTGGCCATGCCAGATTATAATGTTCAAAGGTTGTATATTCTTTTCCTATAATATCTCCCTCAATTAAGGAATGCGCAGCTAGTCTGTTTACCCATTTTTTCTTAGAGTCTATATCGGTTAAAACAAAGGCAATTCGAGCAAGACTCGATTTTATTATTGTAGTTCCTTTAAATATGGGAGGTCCGTTGTTAACTTGCTTACACATCTCGACCCTGATTATTTCTCCTGAAATATGTTTTTTAGATAAGGGTTGTTCGTTTGTTTTGATCCAATTCATATGCATATTTAAAGTGACAAAATACGTTTAATTTACCCATTTGGTAAAGACTCGCAATTGGTTGGTTCAACGCAAATAATCTGCAATAACTAAGATAGAAAATTAACAAAACAACTTTTACAACGATAACCAACTGCTTACCCAAAAACTAACTGGTAGAGCTAAACTTTAATGGCCTCGCAACATGAATTTAAATAAGTTTGGAGTCCATTCCTTTTTGTTTGCATATTAGGTCGGTTTTTGGAAAAAACGTCAATAAACACCATGTCATTGAGCCCCATTAAGAACCTAAGAGGCCATTAAAAATATTTTCTGCGGTAACCTTTTACCCTGCAATAGTATAATGAGAATCATCTATAAAATTATTGGCATTGGAAGGAACATTATTCCAAATAAATTTGACTCCTTCCCGTTCACATACTTCCTCAAGTCTTTTGTTAATCATATGCATTCCCTTTTCCCTGTCTCTTATACACATCTGACGCTGCCGACGATCTACTCTGTG